>JAISRE010000055.1 GCA_031273805.1 Synergistaceae bacterium
ACAGCGACCTCCAGAAGCGAGATCATGGACGTGATTGCCGCGAAGAACAGCAGCAGAAAGAACAGGAATGAAAAGATGAACCCTGCCGGCATCTTTGCAAATACGCCGGGCAAGGTTACGAACGTGAGACCTATGCCTTCGCTTGGCTCCACCCCCATGGCGAATACAGCCGGGAAGATGGCGAGCCCCGCCAGAAGAGCGGCGAAGGTGTCAAGACAGAATATCATGCCGACGCTGCTGGGGAGCTTTTCATCTTTGTCAATATAACTTCCGTATGTGATCATTATGCCCATTCCCAGGGATAGGGAGAAAAAGCCCTGACCCAGCGCATCCAGAATCGTTTTGCCGGTGAGCTTTGAAAAATCCGGTTTGAGGTAAAACGCGAGGCCGGCCTCCGCGCCTGGCAGCGTCACTGCACGCAATATCAGCACCAGAAGGATTATAAACAGAGCCGGCATCAAAACCTTGCACGCGCGCTCAATCCCCTTGCAGATGCCGCCGGCCACTATCGCGGTAGCGGCAAACATAGCGATGATCTGATAAAAAATCACAGAATTGCTGTTTGAGATGAAGTTGTCGTAGAAATCCTTGCTGTTGCCCAACCTGGCCTCGCCCATCAACCCCGTAAAGCTGCTTATAATGTACTTGATTGTCCAGCCGGCTATTACCCCATAATACGAAAGTATTATAAATCCACCTATCAGGAGTCCCAGCCATCCGAAGATGCTCCACAGAGGGTTTTTGGCGAGAACTCTGAAAGCTCCGGCCGACCCCTTCTGAGAGGCTCTCCCTATGCAGAATTCACAGAGCATGACGGTCAGTCCCACGGTAATTGCCAGCAGGATATAGACTATTACAAACGCTGCGCCTCCGTTCATTCCCACCAGGTATGGGAATCTCCACACATTCCCCAGACCTATCGCGGATCCCGCAGCGGCCATTATAAAGCCGATACGACTGTGCCACTGCTCCCTGTTCTCACTGCGTCCCATTAGCAAAAACCCCTTTCCTGTTTGTAATCTATTAATAAGTTATATTGAAATTTCCAAATGACACCTAATTGTATATTTATGTAACAAATGGAGTGGCAGGCGCCGAAAAACCTTTTTATTGACGATGTTACATATAACATGGTCATCGATCAGACGTCAAGGATATTTGCGAGATATTTTTATGGGTAATGGATAAATTAGCAGATATCTGCGGCAGCTTCACAAACGAGTTGCTTGCGCGTTGTGATTCCTAAAACACCCCTCGTCCACTGTGCGGGCGAGGGGTGTTTATTGCGACAGCTTGGCTAACGCCACCTTGTGCTTGTTCTGTAGAAGTTGCGTCCCACGCCCTTCTTGCCGTCCTTGTCCTGTTCGGCAAGGCGTCTTTCAGTGTAGCGAGAGAATTTCACGAAGGGCAGGCCTATGATAAGGTAGATCAGCGCCACCATTATGCCCGGGCCGAAATAGTCGTAGTAAGCCGCCGCCAGCTGCCCATACGCCTTGGTCAAATCAACCATTGTTATGATCGAGACGAGTGACGAGTCCTTGAGCAGGGATATGAAGTCGTTTGTTATAGGCGGTATTACGACGCGTATAGCCTGAGGCAGAGTGACCTCGCGCATCGCCTGCCAGCGAGTCATTCCAAGCGCGAGCGCAGCTTCCCACTGAGTGCTGGATATGGCGAATAACCCCGAGCGGTAAATCTCGGCCTCGTAAGCCGCGTAGTTGAGTCCAAGCCCTATTGCTCCGGCCCAAAAAGGAGACAGTTTTATGCCGATATTAGGCAGCCCGTAGAAGATAAAAAACAGCTGAATAAGCACAGGAGTGCCTCGCATGAACTCAACGAATCCTGTGGCCAGCAGCCCTATCCATTTGGGCGCGAATACGCGTGTTATCGCCAGAACCAGCCCGAGCACTATCGCTATCAGCATCGCTACGATCGATACCTTCATGGTGACCAGAGCCGCCCATCCGAACGCCGGGAGAAACGACATATATCTCTTCAGTCTGGCGCTGATGGTGAGCTCTGGCCGGTGAGACTCCGCCCACTCGTCATACCGGGTCATCTCGACCTTTCGGGGTGAAAAGTCGTTGAACTCCTCCGCCATCACGGGGCTCCACAAGTTCCATCTGTCGTATATCTCGCGGAGTTTGCCTGAGTCCCTGAGGTATACTATTGCCTCGTTTACCTCGCTGAGGAGCTCCCGATTCTCCTTCGTTGCGGCGATAGCATAGGTTATCTCGCCGATAGGAGGCCCGACGAATTTTATATCGGGATTGAAGCCGGCGGAGTATATCGCAATCGGGGAGTCGAAGAGCGCGGCGTCAAGCCGTCCGTTCGCCAGGTCCTCGTATGTGTTCGCCTCGACTATATAGGTGCGGACCTCAACATCTCCAAGCTCTTCGAGCACCATCTGAGCGTAGCTCTCCTTCAGTGTGCCGACTATCTTCCCCCGGCAGCTCTCGAGGTCGGTTATGTCGAGGTTTTCCCTGCGCGTGGCCAGCTGAAGGAATGTTTTGTAGTATGGGATGGAAAAGTTGACTGCTTCCTCATGTTCAGGGGTTACCTCGAGCCCGTTGATGGCGATATCATAGAGACCGCGCTCGAGTCCGGGTATGAGGTTGTCCCACGCGTTGTTGACGTATTCGGGTTTCCTGCCCATGTAGTCTGCCAGCTCGTTTACTATGTCAACCTCGAAGCCTATGAGCTCGTCGGGGTTGCTGGGGTTTGGGAACATATAAGGGAAGCCGCCCTCGGAGTCCCCTCCCCATCTCAGGACTCCAGAGGCGTCCCCGGCCGCAGACGGAGACGCCGCCAGAAGCAGCGCGACAGCGATGAGCGATGCTATGAGCGTAAATTTTCGCGCGAATTCTGAACATGCCCTCATCAATAGTTCACCGCCGTTCCCGTGAAGTGGCGCAGAAACTCTCTCGTCCTGCTGTTTTTAGGGCTTGTGAACAGAATATCTCCGTCGTCGTACTCCACTATCTCGCCCCTGTCGATGAAGACTATGTAGTCGGACGCGTCCCTGGCGAACTTCATCTCGTGGGTGACGATTATCTGCGTCATCCCCTCGGAGTCGAGATCCTTCATGACCTGCAGAACCTCGCCCACCAGCTCCGGGTCGAGCGCGCTGGTCGGTTCGTCGTAGAGCATGACCTTTGGATTCATGGCGAGGGCGCGGGCAATCGCAGCGCGCTGACTTTCGCCGCCCGACAGGGTTGACGGGTATTTATTTGCCACTGCCTCGAGCCCGACTTTTTTGAGCAGATTTAGGGATATACCGCGAGCTTCGTCCAGCGGCATCTTCTTCACGACCAGTGGCGCCAGCATCACATTCTGCAGCACGGTCTTGTGAGGAAAGAGGTTGTTATAGCCCTGAAACACCATGCCGACCTCGCTCCGCATATTGTGGGCTATGTCGAGCATATGTTCGTCAGGCCTCTGTTCTACGCCTCTTCTCGACAGCTCGACGCTGCCGATGCGTATGTATCCCGAGTCCAGCAGTTCGAGGCAGTTGAGGCAGCGCAAAAATGTGGATTTCCCGCAGCCGCTGGGCCCTATCAGAGAGACGAGATCTCCCTCTCTTATATTGATGCTGATATTGTTCAGCACCTCTCCATCCTCGAAGCTCTTGCAGAGATCCTTCACAACGATGAGAGATTCCTCTGGCAGATTGACCATAGTCCATGTTACCTCCTTCGCTATATTATTGGTTTATGAAGTTGTTATCGATAAAGGATTACAGGAGTCTGTGGTCAGCGCCTGAGATCTGAGGATGGTCCGCAGGCAACATGAGCTGCCGGATTGAGACAAAAAAAATGCGCACGAGTCGTTATTCGCGCGAACAGTGTTCCAAGAAGAGATTTTCGAGGAGCTTCCAGCTGTTTTCCGTAAAATTTTGCCGAAATAATCAATGTATTCCGGCCCCGGCGAAGTTCGCCAACCCGGGGTTTTTTCAATTTGATCTCGCCTCCCTTATTATTTTATTATGTGGTGCGAATGCTGTCAGTTTAAGTGTTTTTAGCGGACAATGCAATAGGTTTGAAGAATATTCTACTGCATGCTTTGCGCAAAGGCGGCTCTTCGAGCGCGCGGCGTCGATAAACTTCACTAAAGCTCTCCTTGGCGCCGCTCGCATTTTTTTTGAGTTTATGTCATACTCAGAAAGGTAAACGGGCTTGCGAGCTTAACAATATTTATCGAGGAGGGGCCGGGGTTTTCCCATAGGACATGAAGGATGGAGAAAAAAGAGGGGGCATTGTGATCCTCGATTTTGGTTCGCAGTACACTCAGTTGATTGCGCGAAGGGTGCGCGAGTTTGAGGTATACAGTGAAATTTTACCGTGGAACACCCACATTGACAGGATAAAGGAGTCGCGTCCGAAGGGGATAATTCTCTCAGGGGGGCCGCGAAGCGCCACATCGCCAGACGCGCCCACGGTGGATATTTCGCTGCTGGACGGCGCCATACCTGTGCTGGGGATTTGCTATGGCATGCAGCTCATAGCCCACAAATTGGGCGGATGGGTTGAGAAGGGGAGACTTGGCGAGTACGGCAGGACTAAAATTTCGTTCGATCCGGGAAATATAAGTTGTATCAACAGCGGCCTGCCGGACGAGATCGATGTTTGGATGAGCCACTGGGACGAGGTGAGAGGCTTGCCGGAGGGGGCGGAGCGCTTTGCCTCCAGCGAGTCGGGCTCATGCGCCGGATTTACAATGTTCGATGGGAGATTGCAGGGACTTCAGTTTCACCCGGAGGTGGAGTCCACCGAGTACGGACGTGAGATGTTATCGCGCTATATATTTGAGGTGTGCGGCTGTGAATCCAATTGGAAACTTGGCGATTGGCTCGGTCGGGCGCTGGAAGGCGTGTCAAAGACCATCGGGGAGTCCGATACAGTCATATGCGGCCTTTCGGGCGGCGTCGACTCCACTGTGGCCTCAGTCCTGGTGTCCAGAGTGGCGGGGGAGCGACTCGACTGCGTCTTTGTCGATCACGGGTTCATGCGCAGGAACGAGATGTCTCAGGTTCTCGATATGTACAGCGCGCTGAATCTGCGAGTGCATCATGTGGACGCGTCCGAGAGGTTTTTGTCCGCGCTGAAGGGAGTTACCAAACCTGAGCGCAAACGCAAGATAATAGGGAAGCTGTTCGTGCAGATATTCGAGGAGGAGGCGGTCCGCCTTGGCGGGGCTCAGTGGCTGCTGCAGGGCACGATATATCCCGACGTCATAGAGAGCGGGCTTGTCGGAGGCGATGTGATAAAGAGCCACCACAACGTTGGCGGGCTTCCCAAAAAAATGAAAATGAAACTCCTCGAACCCTTGAGAGAGCTCTTCAAGGACGAGGTCAGGCGCATAGGTCCTCTGCTCGACATACCGGACCACTTCCTGAAGAGGCACCCATTTCCAGGTCCAGGGCTGGCAGTCCGCTGTCTGGGAACGCTTGAGAAGAAGCGGCTCGACATCCTTCGCAGCGCCGACGATATATTTATATCCGAGATCCGAGAAGCGGGGCTGTACGACTCCATATGGCAGGCGTTTTGCGTGCTGCTCCCGGCCAAGAGCGTCGGCGTCGCGGGAGATGTCCGCACCTACGGTGAGACTGTTGCGCTCCGCGCCGTGGAGTCGCTCGATGCCATGACGGCCGAGAGCGTGCGCCTGCCCTGGGAGCTGATAGAGCGCGTTACCAAACGTATCTGCGGTGAGGTGCCTCACGTTGGCAGGGTCGTGATGGACGTCACCGGTAAGCCGCCTGCCACTATCGAGTGGGAGTGACAAGAACCCCACTTCCTTTGGTAAATCAAGCGGTTCTGGGTTTTATTTTGCGATGGAATCGCTGATTAGCAATCATGGCGTGTTAATCAGTGATTCCTTAGGGAAGATTTGTTTACGGCTGTTTTCTCCACTGTACTGCAAGTATTTGTGATATAATCAGCACAAATAAAACACGCAGAGGAGGACGGTGTTCGTGCAATTTGCGGAAATGGTTCAAGAAAGAACGCAAAAATACTTACAAACAGTTTCCAAATCCGAACGCAAAGAAATCGGTCAGTTTTTTACGCCTGCCTCTATCGCGGACTATATGAGTAAATTGGCGGCATTCAAAGGGGATTATGTGCGTGTGTTGGATCCTGGGGCGGGCAGCGGCATATTATCTGCGGCGTTAATTGACAATCTAATTGGCAGAGATGTAAAGCGAATTGAGATAGACCTTTATGAAAATAATCAATCTATAATTCCACTATTAGAAAGCAATTTACAATATATATCTGAACAACTTCAATCTTGCGGGACAATCTTTGATTATCATATCATTGACAAGAATTTTATCGAAGAAAATCAGCGCGAATGGATGGGATGGCTGCCATCTGAGCGTTATGATATAGTTGTGTCCAATCCGCCATACAAAAAAATTGGCAAGACCGCTATGGAAGCGTCCATCATGAGTGATATTGTCTACGGACAACCGAATCTCTATTTTTTATTCATGGCAATGGGCGCAAAACTATTGAAAAAAAATGGCGAGTTTATCTATATTGTGCCGCGAAGTTTTTCAAGTGGACTATACTTTTCCGCATTTCGCAAATGGTTTTTGAGCGAAATGCGGATTGCAAACCTCCATCTGTTCGTTTCAAGGGGATCGGTTGGAGGCAAGCATGATAATGTGCTTCAAGAAACCATTATATTGAAAGCTAATAAAACAGATGCGCAAATATCAAATATTATTATTTCTGAATCAGTTGACGAGTTTTGCGCCAAAGCAATCAATAGCTATAAAGTTAATTATCACACCTGTGTAAGCAATGATGATAACGCATTTCTATTTTTTCCAACGAATGAAGAGGATGCAATGATATTGGGCTTTGTGAATAGTTGGAATGCTAATTTACCCTCGCTCGGATTTAAAATGAAAACGGGCCAGTTGGTCGATTTTCGCGAACGTGATTGGTTAAAGAAAACCCCCGGCAATGATACTGTTCCTCTTCTCTGGGCTTACAATTTCAATGGTCAAAAAATACGTTTTCCTGTGGACGTTCCTGGGAAACCGCAGTATTTGAAAGATGAACCATCAACAAAACGCTTGCAAATGAATAAAGGAAATTATATTCTGCTGAAGCGCTTTACATCTAAAGAAGAGAAACGCCGATTGCAGTGTGTTCTTCTATTTGAAGATGATTTTTCTGAATATCGCAGTATCAGCACAGAAAACCATCTGAACTTTATCACAAAAGAAACTGGGAAAATGCTTCCGGAAGAAATGTATGGGCTCTATGTTGTACTGAACTCCAGTTATTTGGATAGATATTTTCGCATTCTGAATGGTTCGACTCAGGTAAATGCTACTGAAATAAACGCTATTCCGTTTCCGTCTATAAACGCCGTTAAAAAAATGGGTATGCAGGCGATGAACCATTCTGATTTAGGCGAGTTTTTATGTGATTCAATTATTGAAGAACAATTTATCAGTCGGCAGATTTAAGAGGAAAAGTAATGAGTAAATTAGAAGAAGCAAAGGGGATATTGGCCGCTATTGGGATGCCAAAAGCTCAAACTAATGACAGAAGCGCCTATGTCCTTTTGGCGTTAGCCGATTTGAAGGAAGAAAATAATTGGGCAAAAGCCGAAAAGCCTGAGATGCGAATCATAGATATGATGAATTTCATGGCTGCTAACTATGGGAAAGAATATAAGCCAAACACCCGCGAGACGATTCGCAAAGATACGATTCATCAGTTTGTAGATGGAGCTGTGGCCGAGCGCAATACCGACAGCGCTGACCGCCCTACAAACAGCCCAAATTTTTGTTATTGCTTAACGAATGAGATGCTGCAATTAGTTAAATCCTATGGAACGCGAAAATGGCAAATACAATTGAAAACTTTTACTGTCCAAAAGGGTATGTTGATTGAAAAATACAAACAGCAGAGAGATATAACTCGTGTACCGATTACAATAAACGGGCAAGAATTTAATTTAAGTGCAGGAGGGCATAACGCTTTGCAAAAAGCTATTGTTGAAGAATTTGCGCCGCGATTTGTCCGTGGTGCTGAGGTTCTTTATATTGGAGATGCCGAAAACAAGGATTTAGTTAAAAATAGAGAAGTTTTAGAAGATATAGGTGTTGACATTACTGGCCATGATAAACTACCTGACGTGATTTTATATTCATCTGAAAAAGAGTGGTTGTTTTTCGTTGAAGCTGTTACAAGCGTTGGGCCAATGTCCGTGAAGCGAATGCGAGAAATTGAGGCAATGTCAATTCATTGCAAGGAGGGGAAAGTTTATGTAACAGCATTTCCTGATAGAAGGGTATATAAGAAATTTATAGACCAACTGGCATGGGAAACTGAGGTTTGGATTGCTGATAACCCTGACCACATGATTCATCTGAACGGCAATAGGTTTATCGGGCCAAGATAATCGAAAAATTTTCACACAGATGAGGCGAACGTTATGCTCAGACAGAGCGAGCGAACGTGTGGGCGGAGGTGATGTGTTATGGATTTCGGTGAGGTCAGGCTGGATTATTCGAGGGAGGCGCGCAAAGGGGTGGGCGAAGTCGTCTACTGTCCCGGCAAGTCAGACGCTCAGCTGCTCTCCATAGCGGATGACGTCAGGAGCAGAGGGATGAATATGGCGTTTAGCAGGATGAGTCCCGCTCAGGCAAGCCTCATAACCGATGGAGCGCCGAGCATGTCTTACGACCCGGTGTCGCGTCTTGGCACAATAGAGTGCGTCCCGCACACTAAATCCCCCGCTGTAGTAGCTGTCATTACAGCGGGAAGCACCGATATCCCTGTTGCCCTGGAGGCCGCCGGCATAGTGGAGTTCTTCGGTCTTGGAGTTAAAAAATTTTTTGACGTCGGCGTGGCGGGACTGCACCGCCTACTGGACGTCATGCCGGAAATAGCCGCCGCCGATGTAGCCATAGTGGCTGCGGGTATGGATGGAGCGCTGCCGAGCGTCGTATCCGGGCTCATACCATGCCTTGTTATAGGTCTGCCCACTTCAGTGGGCTATGGAGTGGCCTCAGGAGGGAACGCCGCGATCAACGCCATGCTGTCGTCGTGTTCTCCAGGTCTGGTGGTGGTCAATATAGACAACGGAGTAGGGGCGGGTTTGGCTGCGGTAATTGCGGCGCGTATGAGCGCGTGATGCTGGACGGGCGCCTGACGAAATTATCTCAATAATAGCCGAGGTCTCTCTTCTCCCCGTGGCCCAGATATTGGGCTATGCAGAGGTCTCCTGATGTCTTGAGGTCTATGAATATGGGCACGTCCGGTGTGTTTTTTTTCCTCTTTTCGCTCTCCTGCAGCATGATAACCGGCCTGACGAGATCCTTGCCGCCGCCGGAAACCACTATGCCTACCCTTCCATCGGAGAGCGCGACTATCGACCCAGGCGGGTACAGCCCAAGGCTGACGAGAAGCTCGCGAGCTATTCTTATGTCGAAATGATAGCCGGAGTCCTTCAGGATCAGGGTTATCGCGTTTCGGGACGACATGGAATTTTTATAGACTCTTTTGGCCGTCAGAGCGTCGAATACATCGGCGACAGCCGCTATGCGCGCGGCCTCGGGAATGTCGAACCCACGCCTCCCCTTTGGATACCCCTTGCCGGACCACTTTTCGTGGTGTCCTCCGATAATCGCTATAATAACCGGGTCGTTCACTCCCGACTTCAAGGCCATGCTGACCCCAAGGTTCGGGTGACGTTTCATCTCGCTGAACTCGCTCTTACTGAGCGGCGCGGGCTTGTTCAGTATCTCGAGAGGAATTTTTGCCTTTCCTATGTCATGAATGAGCGAGCCCATCACCACACTTTGCAGAAAATCCTTGTCGCCGGGATGAATGCGGTTGGTGAGGTATCCGGTCAGCACTGCTACGTTGAATGAATGCACGAAGGTATATTCGTCCGCTTCCTGCACCTTGCCGAGAGAGAAGGCCACCGACGGGTTGCGCAGAAGGTCCTCTGTGAGATCATGGCTCATGTTGGCGATGGATGTTGTTATCTCGGAGGAGATATCATCCTCCCGGAGGTTTTGAAAGAGATTGTCAACGCCTCTGATGACGCTGACAGCTTTTTCCTTGCTTATGAGGTCGTTTTCATTGGAGTAAACTCGCTCTATTATCTTGTCGATATCATGTTCAGAGAGCACCTGAGGGGGGTGCAGATACACGAACTCGATGCCCTGCTCCTCCATTTTTTTGATAATAGTTCCGATCGATGCTTCGAATATAGTTATATCGACTCCAGCAGGCAATATGACAGAGCCGTTTTTAGAGAGCACCTCTTTAGCTATGACGCCTTCGCTGTTTGTCAACATCCTGACTGGAACTTTTATGGTCGCAATCTGATCCTGAGTCTCCTCAGTGGAGATCCCAAGAGTTGCTGTTTCATTTGATGATGATATTTTATCCACTGTATTATTTGCTCCACATGGTTTCAATAAATTTTTTGCCATTCTTTACACTTTAAGTAAGCTACGATGGGCCAATGTTCTGATTGTCCATAGTATCGCACCAATCTCAAAATAATGGAAGCATATTCTATATATTTCATGTGGGTCTTGAGGTACAATTAAAGGGCATCTCCAAAAAGTAATTTTGAGCACATCCTTCTATAATTACTTTGCCTTAAGAGAGTGGTCTGAAGGATGTGACTAAAGCAGAGTCGTTAATTGTGTATAATTTAAATCTGATTGGCACGTATGGCAAGCACTAAGGAACCGCTGATTAAATCGCCAAAATGGCGTTTTGCCGTTTGTAAAAGCGGAGACCTTCAGGCCTAGGACGATAAATCAGCGATTCCCTAATTTCACTCCAGCGATTGCCGTTGGTGATCGGCTGAGGATCGAACATATATTGAGAGGTGATGTCTTAGGGTTGACGAGCGGTTTATTGTCCCAGGGGGATCAGTTTCATCGTGGATCATTGTGAATAATTCAGCAGGAGGGGTCGAATTAGTTATGGAAGATTTTTCAATGTTATTGGCTGCTATAGCTTTGGTGGCAGGAGTTTCGCTTATTTACGCTATTTATGCTGCGGCAAAAATTGATTCTTATGAGGTGAAGAATAACCGTATCAACGAGTTGTCCGCCATCATACAGAGCGGCGCTATGGCATTTTTATACCGGGAGTACAAATCGCTCGTCATCTTCGTTATCATTGTCGGCGCCGCTCTTGGGTTTTATCTCGGAGCGCCCACAGCCGCGTGCTTTGTGGCCGGGGCTCTCTGCAGCGCTTTCACTGGCTATGTTGGAATGAAAGTCGCGACGAAGGCCAACGGCAAGACGTCGTTCGCGGCGCTCAAGGGAATGAGCGAGGCGTTGGGCGTGGCCTTCAGGGGCGGCAGCGTCATGGGCATGACCGTGGTTGGAGTCGGTCTGCTTGGTGTTTTTGGAGCATATATCATACTGAAGGATATTGCGGCGATAACCGCGTTTGGATTCGGCGCAAGCTCGATAGCTCTTTTCGCTCGCGTCGGCGGCGGAATCTATACCAAGGCGGCTGATGTCGGAGCTGATCTCGTGGGTAAGGTGGAGGCCGGCATCCCCGAGGACGATCCGCGCAACCCGGCTGTCATAGCGGACAACGTAGGCGACAACGTCGGAGACATCGCCGGCATGGGAGCGGACCTGTTTGAAAGCTACGTGAACTCCATACTGGCGGCCATGGCCATAGGCGCTGTGACCCTGCAGATCCCAGGGGTTATCTACCCGATGCTGCTCTGCGCCGTTGGGATCATATCA
>JAISRE010000138.1 GCA_031273805.1 Synergistaceae bacterium
GAAACGGAACGCCAACTCGACGTCATCAGATCGGAGCGTTACTGCGATGAGATACAGGGTTACGTCATAAGCAAACCGCGGGAGGCGGACGATTTCCTGAGCTTCGTCGGGAACTGGAATGAGACGGTTTTAAGCAACGCCTGACAGGCCCGGCCCGGAGTTAAAGCCCCCTCGGGCCTGTCAGATATCCCGGTGCATCCGAAGTTTAAGCGATGCAGAGTTACCGGTTCGCTGCGCTCATGCGGCAAATCTCCGCTGCGGGATATTTACCTCATAACCTGATACTCGCGTCCGTCATCCATTCAGTGCCTTTAATTTTCCCTCCCGCCGTTTGTCTCGCACCTCGCTCACCTGCTCTTGCAGGGGTTCACCCAACTTGTCACTTTCCCGCCGAATGTCCGTTACGTTGATTTTTTCCGGGTATACCAGACTCAGGCATCGCAGGATATAAGAAGGTATATAGCGACTCTCCGCGTGGCGGCGCCACCCGATGGAACGTGGGTAATCCACTGTCTTGAACCTTAAAAGAGTCGACCGGCACGGCGATTGCCTATCCGTGCGAGAATGTCTCCATCGCGCGGCCGGCGTAGAGTTGGCTGCTGAAGTCCGATTCGCCCGGGACGCCGCACGCGTCGGCCCGGCAGTGCTGGCAGTGGCGGAACTGCCGGATGTGCCTTCCGGCGGCGTCCCTCGCCCTGTTCAGCTCTTCACAGCTTGGGGGATGTATGTCGGCGAACTCGTGCTGGGGAATCAGGGGGATGATGTTGTGCATTGAAGCCCCTGCCCGCTTTACCTCTCTTGCTATGTCCTCTATATGGCGGTCGTTGACCGTCGGGATCAGCACGCTGTTTACCTTGACGATCATCCCCAGATCCGAGCACTCCCGGATTCCCCGCAGCTGGCGTTCTATCAGTATCTTGCCGGCTTCAGGGCCGCGTATGACTTGTCCTTCGTGAATAATATGGGATACCACCTCGTCAGCTATAAATGGATCGACCGCGTTAACCGTGACGGTGACCGACCTGACCCCTACGTCGCGGAGCGACTCGGCATGGCCCGGCAGCGCGAGGCCGTTGGTGCTGAGGCACTTTATCAGGGAGGGGAATTTTTCATGCACGAGCCTGAAGACCTCGAGCGCGTGCGGCGAAGCAAGGGAGTCCCCAGGCCCGGCTATGCCGACCACCGTTATCTCCGGGCATAGCTCGATGGCCCTCGACACGGTAGCTATAGCCTCCTCCGCGGGCAGTATCCCGCTCGCGACCCCCGGCCTCTCCTCGGTGCTGTTGAGAGCCCGGACGCAGAACCTGCACTGGATGTTGCAGTTGCGGCTTACCGGCAGGTGGAGCCTTCCCTTCCTGCCGTGAGAGCCGTCTGAGAAGCAGGGGTGAAGCGTCATGACATCCCTGAGCCTGGGGCGTCTCCTCTTCAGGTAAACCATGTACTTCTCCAGCGTCTCATCGATAAATCCAAATATCTCCAGAACCTGTATATTACGCCGCTCAAGGGCTATCTTCGCGTGCGGCCCGAGCCTGGATACGAATACGGCCTCGCAGTCCGCGATGTTGTCCATGCTCTCCTCGAAAGCGATCTCGTCGTGACAGCCCTCGCGGCAGGCGGGGGAATTTTTCCGCCTCTCCGTTATTTCCCACGTCCAGGACGTCTCATCTATATCTATTATGCAGAACTCAGGCGTCTTCCCAAAATGCTTTGATATCACCATGCCGTCAGTAGTCGCAACAGCTATACGCATAAATATCCCCCCGGAGATAATAAGGTGTTATAAGTTATAGTCCTCCTGCTCCTCCTTCGCAAAATCGAGCTTCCTCAGTATCATGTTCCGCACGTTTACAAATTCTGACGAACTCCGGTTTCGCGGGTACGATATCCGCAGGGGTATTTCGCACGCTATTCTTCCGGGCCTTGGCGACATTATGTAGATTCGCTGGGAGAGATATATCGCCTCGTCCACGTCGTGCGTTATCAGAATCATGGTATTCCTGTGCTCATTCCAGAGTCTCAGCAGCTCGTCCTGCATGTTCATGCGGGTGAATGAGTCGAGCGCTCCGAGCGGCTCGTCCAGCAGGAGAACGTTTGGGGAGACGATCAAGGCCCTGACTAGGGACACTCGCTGCCTCATGCCCCCGGAGAGCTGATGGGGATAGGAGTTCGCGAATTCCTGCAGCCCCACTATCGAGATCATCCGGTCAACCAGCTCCACGCTGGACCTGTACTTACCGGTGGCGCGGAGCCCAAACGCGATGTTGTCGCGCACGGAGAGCCACGGGAAGAGCGAGTGCTCCTGAAATACCAGCCCGCGCCTCGGGTCGGTGTCGCGTATCGCCTCGCCGTCGCAGAACACCTGCCCGAAGGTCGCCGTCTCCAGCCCGGCGATGATGCGCAGGAGCGTCGATTTCCCGCAGCCGGAAGTTCCGACGATGGATATAAACTCTGTCGGTAGAATCTCCATGTCGAGGTTCTCCAGGGCGACGAGCGTCGCGTTTAAGTCGCTGCGCGCAAAAATTTTCGTCAGGTTTTTAACGATGATATGCCCGGCTTGCCCGCTCAATTCCAGTTAACCTCCTGCCAGCGCAGCACGCGTCGTTTTACCAGGGACAGCAGGAAGTTGACGATCGAGAACGTCACGCAGATAACTATGACCGCGCCATACATCTTGGCAAATTCTGCCCAGCCCCTCTGCCAGTTGATATACCAGCCGAGGCCGGATTCCACTCCCATCATCTCCGCGACCATCAGCGCGGTGCAGGCTACGCTCATTCCCTGCGTAAGCCCCTGAAAAATGTGAGGCATAGTGGCAGGCAGCGCCACCTTGAACACCAGCCTGGTCTTGCCGGCGCCAAGCGTGCGCGCCGCTTCGAAGTTGGCCTTGGGGATATTCAATACTCCCAGCATCGACGTCATGGTCACCGGATACCACACGCCCAGCGCGATGAGGAACACGCTGCCCCCAAAGAGCGAGGACGCCACAATAAGTATTATGGGGAGCCACGTCGTGGACGGTATCGGGCCCAATATCTGGATCAAAGGCATGACCCAATAGCGCACCCGTGACGACAGACCGGACGCGAGGCCCGTCAGAAGCCCGGCGAATACCCCCGCGAAATAGCCTGAAAAAAGAAGTATCAGTGAGTTTTTTATGCAGTCGAGCAGCAGCGCCCTGTCCTCGTAAATGCCGTTCAAAATGCGGTCCGGCCAGGGGAAATACGGCAGCGGCAGGATGCCGGACTTCAGCGTGGCGTAGTCATAAAGCGCGAAGAGCAAAAAACCTGCCGTGTAGAGCGGGGCTTTTGCCAGCAGCTTTTCGTAGGATGTTTTTGAAAAGCACGACATTATAAATTTCACCGACACGAGGAACGCCATGAAAAGGATAAAGTACGTGTAGGTGTCGGTGGTAATCGCGTTCCCCACGTTCGGCGCCAGTTTGTATTGCGCAATCACAAGAGCCGCCATGACGATCGGGAGGCCGCAGATAACCCTGTCCGCAGAGGCCCTGCTCTTTGACTTGGGCGCGGACTCCAGCTGCCGCAGCTCCCACGGAGTGGGAGTGCGGCCTTGAGAGAGCGCCCCCTTCGGGGCCGGTGTCGCTTCAGCTGGAATAGAGACAGTTTTGCCGCTCATTATTGCGCTTGCGCCCTAGCTTACTTCGTCGCCCTATCTAAATCCAGGGGACGCCATATTACGGCCTTCAGATCGTCGGCGTTTACTTTCTGATCCAGGACGCCCAGGGCCTTGTACTCGTCGACGGAATCGTATAACGACCTCTCGGTGGTTACATTATCGAGGCCGAAGCGGTACATGTTCAAAAGATCGAGCGCGTATTCCGGCGTGCCGCTGATATGCCCGCCGTCCAAAAGGATTTTCGCCGCCTCGCGGCGATTGGCCTCGCTCTCGTTCAGCCAGAGGCTCGCCTTATAGATGGCCCGCGAGATCTTTTCACTCGTCACCGGGTTTTCCTTAAGGAACTTGCCCGAAATGCCCATGACGCAGCAGGATTCATTTACAAAATCTTTGTCGAATGTCAGTGAGCGGATGCGGCGGGCTTTACCCTCCTGAACCCACTTTTCGGCCAGTTGGTCGGAAAGCACAGCGACTTTTGCCTCTCCTCTCTGCAGGACCAGCAGGCTTTGATCTGCGGGGAAATCCTTCCACTTGAAGTCCGCAGCCTTGAAGCCGTCGTGAGCCACAAAGCGGAACGCGATATTATGGTATACCCCTCCGATGCCCCCGTTAATGGCTATCGTTTCGTCCTTTACATCCTCGAAGGATTTAATGTCGGAGTCGGCCAGGACTATTGCCGACGCGCATCCCGTGTGGAGGCCCACCGTGAATACGATGTCCACGCCGTTCGTAATCGGCTTGAGCCATGCCGCTATCATTCCCGCTGACGTGTCGATCTTCCCGCCCGCTATAGCGTCGCGGGGGGATTCAGACCGGGTTAGTTTAGTATCCAGCCCCTCTGCGGCAAAAAAACCCTTGTTCTGGGCGATCGGTATGGCCGCCTGGCAGAGCCCGCCGTCGTACCCTATATTAATGACGCGCGCTGATGCGGGCTCCTTCTTGTACGCGGCCTCGTATTCCTCGTTGCTCAGCTTCGAGAAGCTGCGGAGGTCTATTTCGCTTCCTGCGGCGTACAGCTCCCCGGGCGCGGCAAGGAGCGCCGCAGATAGGACAAGAAGCGTCAATAACGATAAGATAGGCGATGCGTGGGAAATCATAATGTTCTTTTTCACGGTAAAAAACCTCCTCTAATTTTTGATGTAGTGGAACGCGTCCTTTTCATACCACGAGTCTCTGTACGGGAACTTTACATGGGCTGAAAGCCGCTTTTGGTACGACGTGTTCTTGAACGTAAATACGATGCGCCGAAGCAGTGAGAACATGCCGCCGTATCCAAAGAACGACTTGTCGGCGTCAAAGAGCTGCACTGCCGGCACGCCCAGCTTAGCGAGCAGTCCCTGTGTCCCGTTATGGGAGACGACCAGGTCTGGCTTCAGCTTTTTAATCTGATTGCAAAACTCGAACCACTGATTGCTCACGGACAGGCGCGTATTGGGGAATTCCTCCGCGACCCGCTCGTAGATCTCATCGGCGCCGTTGTCATAGTGATAAGCCCTGAACGTCAGTACATCCATACCCAGCTCCTTCAGCACAATGGCCTCTGTGCCGACCCGCACGACCCCTCCGCACAACAGCACGCGTTTTCCCTGGATTTTCGGCAGGAATGGGGCTATCGCGGCTTTGGCCCTCTCCTCTTCCGCATCGGCTATGCGACGGGCCTCCTCCTCCATGCCAAAGTGAGACGCGATCGCGCCGAGCCAGCGGCGCGTGTCACGGAACCCGATCGGCATTCCGGCGATAAGGTACGGCGTCCCGAATTTTTCCTTTAAAAAGGACAGCATGTAATCATCGTGAACGTTGCACATGCTGACGTTGAGCGCGGCCTGGCTGACCAACCGCATCTCATCGGCGCTCGAGTACTCCGCGAACACCCGTACCTTGAGCCCGAGAGCCCCCAGCAGCCGCGTCAGCTCCTCTTCGTCCTTAACGCCTATGGACGTCGCGTTCCAGAGGTTTATCGTCCTGCCCTTGACATTCTCGTATTCGATCCTCTTCAGGTCGCCCTGGGGGCCGTTTTCTGCGTGAGGGACAAAGTCGCGCCAGGGTTCCGGAGAAAGGGGCAGATGTTTCAGAAGCCCGTGATAGAATGCGTCGTAAGCGCTTGCGACGACGCGGGATTTGAAGCCGGGGCAGTGCAGGCTCACGACATGAGCCGCCGCAGACTCCTGCGCACTCCTCACTATCTCCTCGACATCGTCGCCTATGATGTTCGGCGCGCATGTGGACACCACGAAAATTATCTCGGGGCGAAATTCGCGGTCAGCATATTCGATCGTCTGACGGAGCTTAGCCTCGCCGCCTCCTATGACGTCGCTCTCCTGCAGGTTTGTGGATAACCACACAGGGGGGACCGGAGATTTCCCGCGCTGCGCCTTTCCCTTGTTGGTCTGCACACTGAGCGCGTGCAGCTGTGACCCGCAGCCTATAGGCCCGTGCATAACTATGGCGGCTCTTTCCACTGTCGCCGCCATCATCAATGTGAGCGCCATCTGACACGCGCCCGTCTGCCAGAAGAGACGGTTGCGTGTCAGCATACAGCCGGACTTCGAGCAGTCGAGAATCTCGCAGGCGAGGCCGGAGAAGCTGTCGCCTATCTTCAGCCGTTGGTCGCGTACCGGCGGCATTGCTTGTTCGTAATAAGACATCGGCATCCTCCTATCCCTTTGGAAACACGAGCGAACCTACAATATCCTCGAAAAGATGCAGTCCGCCCCGGTAACCCGCGTAGCCCCTGTCCACTATCATGCGGTTGAACGCGGGGAAACTGATGGAAAGCTGACCTGCGCCGCG
>JAISRE010000163.1 GCA_031273805.1 Synergistaceae bacterium
GCACAACATGAAAGGAGCAATGGTGAAATGAAACGGAAAGCAGTCTATGGCGTGATGGTAACGGCGTTGTTGTTGGTTATGGGAAGCCGAGCGTTTGCGGGCGAGGTCGAGCATTTTGATCCCAAAACGGATACGGTCGAGTACGTGATAGAAGAAATGAAAATGATCACACCGGGAGAGAAGATGTCCATTACGGTCAGGAACGTCAAAAGCAAAGAAATAGCCGCCGGTGTGACATGGAAGGCGTTGGGAAAAGACTTCGAAAACGGTTTTGTTGTGTTCGGCGTTCCGGGCAACACTCTTCTAAGGGTTGGGGAAAATATCGAGGTTGTGGATGCGGATCCCAAATTCTCGAAACCCGAAAACCCCAAAAAACAATCAACCCCCAGAGGAGACGGCAAAGACCACCTGGAAATTGACAAGGGGGAATCCGTTTTCTTCGCGAAACATACTGAAAGCCAAGTGTTCACGGTTTATTTTGCCCCGCTGAATTGAGGGATGGAAATTTTTCTCTTCTTCGGTATATGCTCAAAGAACGGGCATCGGTGAAAGCTGGATAAGAGGGCGTTACGCCCTATTTATAGCATTTTGCAATATATAGAGAGCCATAAATATTTTTACCGCAAGGCATTACGAGATTTTTTTCTTCAAACTGCCGGGGGGGGGCCTCTTTACATCGGAGGTCTCCCATCATTTTGTCCGCAAATTATCAACAACCCCAAAATACGGCACTGGCCAGCAGTGGGGAATTGGAAATAGTCGAAGCAACACCGGCTGCACGCCCTATTGAGAGGACCGGCTGATATCGTATAACCGTCACTGAACGACCGCCGCAGGCCCCGGGGAACGACCGAACCGGCGCCCGCTCCTTAAAGAGACTCCCCAGGTTGGATTATCGGGATTGATCTGTGGTTCGAGTCCGCCATGCCGTCAGGGGCGGTTCTTTTCTTGTCAGGCAAGCTGTTTGTGTTGTTTTTCAGCAACGAGTCTATCTTTACGGCTGTACCAATCGGTTGCTCCTCCGCGATCCGGCATATCGGACGTGTCGATATCTTCCTCGTTGATCGACATTGCAATTTGAATAGCCTCTTCTCTAGTGGCCGGAATTTGACCATAGTCTTTTTTCATAGTCTTGACACTCCTTTCTCGTAGCTCTTCGAGCTTAAATGATTCTTAAAACGTCTTCCCCGCAGATATTAGTACGTTCGGTAAAAACAACAAAAAGCAAAGAGGGGTTATATGTCCACCCACTCGCTCGTTACGTAACCTCCCCATGTTGCAAGGCGCGTCTGGGGGTTCTCCGTGTCGACCACCCAGGTACGGGCCATTCAGCGGAGGTCTTTCAGCATGTCCTTCAGTTTGGGCGTATCGATGAAAATCAAAACCATGTCCCTCGTCAATATTTTACCACCTCATAGTAGACGTATAATACAGAGGGATTGCGGAGCGCGGCAGGGTCGTTTGCACAGGATGGTTCTGCGCATGTTTCTCGTGCAAATCGGATTTTCATAAAAATCAGCCCAAAAATTGTTACCCCGCTGGACAGTAACCCCTATATCACAGATGAGTGACAGGATTAATAATTTAAGATTGACGTAACCACTGTTACTGATAATATATATCTCGTGTGCCGAGTACAAATTTCGCCGCGTTGCTCAATAAAACGACTGTTTTTTACTTTGTATGCAGTTGTATTGTTTTAAGAGCGATACCGGGGAATTTATTCATTCTTTAAGGAGGAGAGTAGTATATGGGGACTCGTAAACCTGAGGATATTCGTACCATTGCGATTGTTGCGCACGGCGGCGCCGGCAAGACGTCGCTGATTGAGGCCATGTTGTTTGACAGTGGGACTATCTCTAGGATGGGCCGCACTGACGATAAGAACACAGTTTCAGATTTTGATCCCGAGGAACAGAAAAGGTCCATCTCCATCAACAGCTCCCTTTGCAGCTTTGAATACAAGGGCCGCGCAATACACGCAATAGATACCCCTGGTTTTGCCGATTTCGTGGGTGAACAGCGCAGTTCCATGAGAGTCACTGACTCGTCGATTTTCGTCATCAACGGCAACTCGGGAGTCGAGGTCCAGACGCTTAAGCTATGGGAGTTCTCCTCGGATTTTGAGAGCGCCGCGTTGTTTTACGTAAGCCGCCTGGATAAGGAGAACGCCGACTTCGATAATGCCGTGGGCGATATTCAGAGAAGCCTGTCGAAAAACGCGCTGCCGCTCTATCTGCCCATCGGCGCCGAAGCGTCCTTCAAGGGTGTCGTCAACGTTCTGACCGGCAAGTCCTACATCTACAAGGGCGATGGTTCTAAGGGCTTTACGGAGGGCGAAACTCCCCCGGATATGAGCGACGCAGTATCCGCCGCGCGCGAAGCGCTGATAGAAAAAATAGTCGAGGCGGACGACGATCTCATGACCCGTTATCTCGAAGGGGAGGAACTCCCGCCGGTCGATCTGGAGAGCGCTATGAGGCGCGCGATATCAACGCGCATACTCTTCCCCATCATACCGGGAGCGAGCGTGCCCAACATAGGCGTCAATCAGGTGATGGACGCCGTGGCGGACTATCTGCCGTCTCCGCTCGATATGGCTCCGCGCAAGGCTATTGTCGGAGAGAACGAGGTCGAGATAGCTCCAGATGTAGACGCAACGTTTATGTCGCTCTGCTTTAAGGTCATGGTAGATCCTTACGTGGGAAAATTGTCCTTTGTGAGGGTTTTCTCCGGGCATCTGACAAGCGACCATATGATTTACAACGTAAATAAGGGCGAGGAGGAGAGAATCAGCTCGTTCAGGGTATTGAGGGGCAAGGAGGGCGCCGAGAGCAAGGAGATAATAACAGGAGATATCGTTGCGATCCCGAAGCTCGACAGCACGGTTGTGGGTGATACTCTCAGCGTAAAAGGCCAGACGGCGGTGTTCAGCCCCATCAAATTTCCCAAGCCCGTTTACAGCGTGGCCGTCTCGCCGAAGAGCCGCGCGGACGAGGACAAGCTCGGCAACGCAATACGCAAGATACTCGACGAGGACAGGACGCTTGACTTCTTCAAGCACGCTGAGACCAACGACTCCGTGCTCTCCGGCATGGGAGATATGCATCTGGATATAGCCCTCTCACGCATCAAGGATCGCTACAAGGTCGATCTCGAGACCAGCACGCCTCGCGTTCCCTACAGGGAGACGATAAAGAAGACGGCCGAAGCGCAGGGCAAGTACAAGAAGCAGACCGGAGGCCGCGGACAGTACGGCGACGTCCACTTCAGGCTTTCGCCGCGCGAGAAGGGAACGGGCGTCGTCTTCGAGGACAAAGTTGTGGGCGGAGTCGTCCCGAAGAACTTCATCCCGGCGGCCGAAAAGGGGCTCCGTGAGGCGGCGGCCAAGGGAGTGCTCGCTGGGTATCCGGCAGTCGACTTCAACTGCGCCATATTTGACGGGTCGTACCACGACGTGGACTCGTCTGAAATGGCGTTCAAGATTGCGGCTTCGATGGCCTTCAAGAAGGCATTCGTGGAGGCGGCCCCGATTTTGATGGAACCAATCATGAATGTCTCCGTCACCGTTCCGGAGGACTACGTCGGCGACGTTATGGGTGACTTCAACAGCAGAAGAGGCCGCATCATGGGCATAGATCCGGATGGCAAGATGCAGGTTGTCAAGGCGCAGTGCCCGCAGGCCGAGACGTTCAGATACGCCATAATCCTTCGTTCGATGACCTCCGGCAGAGGCAGCTTCACGATGGAGTTCTCCCACTACGAGGAGGTCCCGGCCGAGATCGCGAAGAAGATAATAGAGGCAGCGGAACGAGAGCGTCATGAGGAAGAAGATTAATAAATCAGCGATTCCTTATTAGTTTTAAGTTAGGGAATTTTTTGAGTATGCAGTATCGGCGGGCATGTGTTACAAAAGAAATAACACGTGCCCGCCGTTTTTTTGTGATATGGCTATCAGGTTAGCTCAGGTAGAGACTCAAGTCACCCGAATGAACGAAGCAAATCGGCGGCCGACAAGGATGTCGGACGAGTGGCGAAGTAAGCATAAAACCGCGCTCTTCATGCGGTTTTATGCGGCATGGATGTACTTCCCCCACGGTCCGATTTGCGTAGTGAATCGGGTGGCTTGAGTCTCCAGACCTACAATATGAGGCAAGCTTATAGTCGTTTTTTGTGATAACTGCGGCATGGCATTTTGTATCTTCTGCTCGTCGTATAATTCATCTGAATTTTGAGAGTCAGTAAAATAGAGTGGTAATAACGCATTGAGTTGTGTGACAATCTTTATGACGTGACGCAAGCAGCAGGGCTATAGGGGAGCATTGATTCGAATGCGCTGTTATGTTGTGTCGTGATTTCCGCAAATCTCAAATCAATTTACATATAGAATTATAATAAGGAGATGTAGTTAAATGTCTGAACCTCACTCAATCCCATCCTTTGATTTGAAGCGCAATTACGCGCGAGTCGAGGAGGAGATAAAGGACGCGGTTCTGAGGGTTATGTCGTCGACTCATTTTATTCTCGGGCCTGAGGTCTCCGAGTTCGAGCGCGAGGCTGCGGCGTATCTTGAAGCATGCCGCGCGGTCTCATGCGCATCAGGCACTGACGCTCTGATTCTTGGGCTCATGGCGGTCGGCATAAAACCCGGTGATGAGGTTATAACAACCCCATTCAGTTTCTTTGCCACAGCGAGCTGTATAACTCGTCTTGGGGCAAAGCCGGTCTTTGCGGACGTCGAACCGGATTCGTACAATATTTCAATGGAAGGGGCGCACGCTGCCATAACACCAAGGACAAGGGCTTTTATCCCTGTCCATCTATTTGGCCAGATGTGCAGGCTGGAGGATATATCCGACACATTGAAGGAGAATGACATCGCTCTTGTGGAAGACTGCGCTCAGGCATTTGGAGCGCACAGACAGGTCGGCTCGCGGATGGCGCGCGCCGGCACTTTGGGGGAGTTTGGCTGTTTCTCGTTCTTTCCGACAAAAAACCTTGGGGCGTATGGCGACGCGGGCATGGTGGCGTGTTCATCGGATTCGATTGCTGAGAGGCTCTTACGGCTGCGCGTTCACGGCGCCTCGTCCACATATCTGCATGAAGAGGTTGGGATCAACAGCAGACTGGACGCGATACAGGCATCTGTCCTTCGAGTGAGGCTCAGGCATATAGAGACATGGACAGAGGAGCGGCGTGAGATCGCGAGGCGTTACGATATGCTCTTCGCGGAATCGGGGCTTCAGGATGTTATAACAGTGCCGGTCGAAATTGCGGGTAACAGGCATACATATCATCAGTATGTCGTCAAAGCAAAGAATAGGGATGAACTCCAGAAATATCTTGCCGCCCAAGGAATTACCACCCGAGTCTACTACCCTCTACCGCTTCATCTCCAGCCCTGCTTCTCGTACCTTGGATACAAAAGAGGCGATTTCCCTGTGTCGGAGAAACTGTGCGACGAGGTACTGGCCCTGCCGATATTCCCGGAGCTCACAGCGGACGAGCAGGAGCGGGTGGCAGGCGGGATAGCGAAGTTTTACGGCAGATAGCGCGCAGTGCCGACGAATAAGCCGACCGGAGCTTGAGGAAACAAAATTTATTGACTAATATTGCCTTTGCTGTCAATGACTGCTATAATTTCCAACTAGGAGGTGGTTGAACGATGTTTCCGATGATGTTTGATCCCACGTATTTTATTTTCCTGATGCCGGCCATGCTGCTCGCTATTTTCGCCCAGATGAGGGTGAAGACCGCTTTCGCGCGTTACAGCTCAGTCTACGCGTCAAAGGGGGTCAGGGCTGAGGATGTGTGCAGGATGCTGCTGGATAACTTCAGGCTGTATAACGTGAGGATAGAGAGGGTGCCTGGAAACCTGACCGACCACTACGACCCCAGGACAAAGACGCTGAGGTTGTCGGATTCGGTGGGAGGCAGCTCGAGTATCGCCGCGATAGGCGTAGCGGCCCATGAGGTTGGACATGCGGTGCAGGACAAGGAGGGCTATGCTCCCCTGCACTTGAGGAACAAGTTGGTACCTGTGGCAAACATTGGCTCGACCGGCGCCTTCCCGCTATTTTTCCTGGGGCTCTTCCTGAGGATAGATCCGCTCGTCAACGTGGGCATACTGTTATTCTCGTGCGCCGTCATCTTTCACCTGGTTACGCTTCCGGTTGAGTTCGACGCGTCGGGCCGCGCCCTCAAACTTCTTTCCAGCACAGGCGCGCTGACATCGGACGAGATATCGGGGGCGAAGAGCGTGCTTAACGCGGCTGCGCTGACCTATGTGGCGGCCACAATCATGGCTGTCTTGCAGTTGCTTTACCTTTTAGCGAGGGCTAACGGTCGAAGAAATTAAAAAAGCTCTTGTATATAATCAAAACTCTGGTTAGACTTTAAGGGTGGCAAACGCTGCCCTTTTTTCTTTTTTTACGTGAGAGCGGGGGTTACACATGAGGGGAATAGAAGGAGCGCTCAAGGTGCTCGGCGAGGTTGAGCGAGGAGCTTTCGCATCCGAGTCTCTACGCAAGACCATCGGCGACATAGAGCGCGCGGAGAGAAAACTCGCGACGACAATTGTATATCTGACGCTCCGCCGACTTGGCCTATGGAAGCATTTGTTTCGAAAATACTGCAAGAGATCTCCGGACTCCATAAGCCGTGAGACGACTTCGATGCTTCTTGTCGGCATAGCGGGCGTGCTGGAACTCCGGCACTTCAAGCCCGGGGTGCTGGTAAACGCGCTGGTGCAGCGCGCGAAGCATATCAAGGACGCGGATGGAGTATCACGCGAGTCGGCGCTGATCAACGCGGTCCTTCATACTGTGATGGAGAAAGCCCCAAGTTATGTGGAACAGCTCAGGACATCCTCCGCATTGCGGGATCAGGCTCTTGGATTTGGAGTACCAAGCTGGATCGCCGCCGAGTGGAGCAGGGAGTTTGGAATGAAGGAAGCAAAGAGGCTTCTTCATGTCTCCACAATGCAGACATACATGGCGCTTCGAATCTCTCCAGGCGCCGACAGGGATGAGTGCATGAGGAATTGTGCCGAATCGAAGCCCTCCCTGTCGGATTTTCTGGCTTCTGTCATACGTCTCGAATCAAATCCATATCCCCCCGACCTGCCGGGTTACAAGGATGGGCGCGTTACTCCGCAGAGCGAGTCGTCCGTGTGGTCCGTCGAGAATCTGCTGTTGTACTGGCATGGCGGAAAGTTGCTTGATATGTGCATGGGACGGGGGATAAAGTCCGGCCATATTTTGACGTATTGCTGTGACGCCGTTGTAGAGGGGTGGGATATTTCAGCGGCGCGGCTGAAGTCGTCCGAAAGAGAGCTCGCTAGACTTGGGGTTGCGGATCGAGCTAAGATTGTTTGCGGAGACGCGATATCTTTGAGCCCATCCGCTATTCCGTCCGCAATTTTATTGGACGCCCCCTGTTCGGGAAGCGGCACATGGGGCAGGCATCCCGAGGGCAAATGGAGGACCACCCCGGAGAGTGTAAGACATTTGGTGGAGGTTCAAAAGTCACTGTTTTCCAGAGCGTGCGATATTTTGCCGCTAGGTGGTATTATTATGTATTGCACCTGCAGCGTCTTTCGTGATGAAAATGAGGATGTCGTTGGCTCAGTTATGGCTTCGAGGCAGGACATGGTGGAGCTTCCTGTAAAGATACGCAACCCGGAGAGTCGCAGGGGAAAGCCCTATGGTACGGTGGTGCTGCCGGAATCTCCGTGGAGTGACGGTTTTTACACAGCTATATTCAAGAAAAAAAATTAAATACGTATTTATCCATAGCAATTTTAGGAGGAGTTAATGATGAACAGGCTTTTTAGATGGGGGATAATAATAGCGCTTCTTGTTTTGATCGGCTCCGGTTCTGTAGCATTACGCATTGTGTTTGTCGACAAGAACGATACAGTGGTGCCGCCTCTTATAGGAATTCCCGCTGTTGAGGCGGCGAACAAACTTCAGAGTGTGGGGTTATCCGCCAGAATCGACCAGGTTGACTCGAACCAACCGGAGGGGACAGTTATATCGCAGGCGCCCTCCGCAGGGGAGAAGATAGAAAAGGGCAAAAGCGTGATAGTCAGAGCGAGCCGAGGCGGTACTCAGATGATGATCCCCGATATACGCGGCAAGGAGTTCACCGCAGCGGTTCAAGAGCTTGACGCGGCAGGCTTCAAAATAGGTCACGTGGTTCGCGTATCCGACTCGTTGAAGCCGTCGGGCGTGGTAATGGCGCAGAATCCAGCTTCGCCCGCGACGGTCATTAACACCAGGATGATCGATCTGCTTGTCAGCAAGGGCAGTACCAGCAGCCGGGCGGAGACGGTGCAGGTCCCGGATCTCAGAGGACAGAGCGAGGCGCTTGCGCGCCAGATCATCGAGCAGAGCAATCTCAGCATAGCGCGAGTGACTACGATAGAGACGAATCAAGTTCCTGAGGGAACCGTGTTTCAAACTCAGCCAAAAGCGGGGACAAGAATCCCATTCGGAGGCGCTCTTACCTTGATGCTTGCGCGAAAGGTCGACCCGAACACGGTAAAAGAGAGCGCAAACGCGCCCTCGACGCCGCCGCCGGATATTGTAACCTATCCGGTAATTGACGCAACAGCTCCTGAGGCGGAGCCGTCGAGACCACTCGCTCCGGAGATACCGACGTGGCGTCCCGGCCAGCCCGTGACGCCGCAGACGCCGCCGAGTACGCCGTCAACACCCGAACGCGCGCCGTCCGCTGGTTCAACGGCCGCCGCAAACACGCAGAATATTCCGGCCACCCCGCCTGTCACCCAAGGCAGGGTGGCCAAGGTGCGCTATCAGGTTCCTCCTCTGACGAAAGCGCTTGTGCTTAGGATAGTGCTCAGCGATCAATCGGGGACACGAGTATTGAGAGAGCAGCAGGTAAGCGGAGGCGAGTACTTCAGCATGGATACGCCTTACACCGGCGGCGCGTCGATTACCGTACAGCTTGGCGGGGAACAGGTCTGGCAGGAGCGGTATAATTGACAAATGTAATGCGGGATATTAAAGCAGGTAAGGATTTCTTGCTCGCTCCATCCATTTTGAGCGCGGATCCCCTGGCGATAAAAGAATCCC
>JAISRE010000059.1 GCA_031273805.1 Synergistaceae bacterium
CTCAGCCGCCGTCACAGCGGCGGAGACGGGACATTTGGTGTTCGGAACGCTTCATACCCCGGACGCGTCCCAGACCATAGACCGCATAATAGACGTCTTCTCCCCTCACCAGCAGCAGCAAGTCAGGATGCAGGTGGCTAACATATTGGTGGGCATATGTTCCCAGCAGCTCCTGCCTCTGCCTGGAGGAGGACGTATGGTCGCCACTGAATTACTGATCGCAAACCCCGCCATCAGAAATTGCATAAGAGAGGCAAAGACATCCCAGATCAAGGGGGTCATGCAGACAGGCTCCGCTTTAGGCATGCACACGATGGATCAGGACCTGGCAAGACTTGTCTCGGAGGGGTACATAGCAAGGTCGGACGCATTTACATATTCTTATGACACGAAGGAACTGGAGCGTCTTTTGGGGTAGTGACATCCCGCACAATAAACAGGGTTATCTTTTTCAGCATGATCAGCGAATATTGCGTAAATGCACGGATTTTTTAATATCATAAATAGTATCGAGGCCGGCGTCATTCACGGGATGCCGGCATTACGTTTTAAATGCCGGTTTTCATCAGATGTCTGGGTATTCAACTCGTAGAATAAGTTATAACGTGGTATTATTATTCTACTTTTCAAGGGGAGGTTTGTTCATGGCGCAGGTAGTGGATACGAGCGATTTCAGGCCGGGATTGAAGATCAAATGGGAGGGAGGCTTGTGGTCCATTCTCGAGTGTTCTCACCATAAGATGGGCCGTGGAGGCGCTATCGTACGAGGTAAGCTTCGCAATCTTGACACCGGATCCTCAGTGGAGCAGTCTTTTAAATCGGGGGAACGCTTTGAACGCGTCATTTTTGACGAACGGCCTGCTCAGTATCAATATCAGGATGGGGATGAATATGTTTTTATGGATATGGAGTCCTTCGATCAGGTGTATTTGTCGAAGGATATGCTGGGGGAAACCATTAAATACCTTATCGACAATCTTGAGGTAAATTTTGAGATGTATGAAGAGCGGGTTATGGGTATTGAACTTCCAAAATCCGTCGAACTGGTGATTACTGACACCCCGCCGGGTTTTAAGGGAGATACCGCGTCAGGAGGCGGCAAACCGGCGACGACAGCCACCGGCTTGGTTGTAACAGTGCCGTTTTTTGTGGAAAACGGCGAGACGATAGTGGTGGATACGCGTACTGGGGAGTACCTGGAGAGGGCCAAGAAAGGCTGACCCCGGAACAGTGTTCCAGAATTCTATCGACTAAATAAAGGAGGAGTAAAAATGAGCGCACGTGAGAAAATAGCCTATCTACGCGGATTGATCGAGGGGCAGAACATGAATGAGAATCCGGCTGCAACAAAATTTCACGAGGCACTTCTTGGAGCGCTCGACTCGATCGCGGCGGAGCTCGACGACATATCCGAGTCACAGGATGACATCAGAGATTATGTGGAGGATCTTGAGGACGAGATTATGGAGCTTCATGAAAAGTTGGATCCCGACATTGAAGATACATGCGGATGCGGGTGCGAGGAAGACGTATTCGATGACGATGACGAGGAAGAATATCAGGCCACCACGTGTCCCGGATGTGGGAAGGACTTCTTTTATCAGCCGGACGCTTATGATGACGACGAGGATCTTCTATGCCCTCACTGCGGAGAACCTTTTAAGCAGTAGAGAGCGTTGGATGTATTCCTGAAATCTGATTCGTATATATCTATTTTTATCTGATTTCTTACATGTTAAAATACAAGGCAGTAGCTAGAATTGCAAATAGGAGAACAGATGCCGGAGTTTTACCCCGGCCTAATCCTGGAGGGAGGCAAAGAGATTGGAGACTAGTGATCAGAACGAGAAAGACGTCAGCTACGAACAGGAGAACATCGACCCCCCAATAACGGCCGATCAAAGCGGGCTTGAGGGAAAAATTCGTATTTCCGAGGATGTTATATCACAGCTTGCGGTAAACGCGCTGCTCTCCGTAGATGGGATACAGCCCGCAAACCCAGGGTTGATGGCAAATCTGCGCATGGGACGCAAGACCACAAATGGAGTGCGGATAACTATTTCCGACGGTGAAGTTCCGGACATCCAAGTAGATACATACATCTCGGTCAAGTACAGCCTGCGGATTCCTGATGTTTGCTGGGATGTGCAGGAGGCTATCAAGGAGCAGGTCGAACGTTTTACCGGTTACACCGTCAGGGCTGTGAACGTTTACGTCCAGGGCATTACGTTCGTAGAGAAGAACGCGTCGGGAAATTCGACTGAAGGCTCAGGTGTCGTCCCATCGATAGCAGACGAAGTCTGATCGCAAATATGCGGCCGAGTGTCCTAGGGAGGTAACGCGATGCTTTTTTTGTGGACTATCACAAAACACGGCAAGATATGGCTTGACGGAGACGCATTCAGACAAATCGTGATGAGGCGTTTGCCTGCGGATTTTTATTGCCAGGAAGTCTCATTTGACGGCGATCAAAATCTTTTGAACATTTACATCACGCTTCCTGAGAAGGATGCCCCTCAAAAGAGACTCGCTCTCATGGATAAATTCGAGGAGTTCTTCAGGCCCACTGGTATCGCCGTCCATGTCCATTGGACTCGCAGGCCTCATGACGAGTTTCAGGGTAAGCTGCCGCTATGGCGCAGACCTCTTACGTGGGCCATTGCCGCCGGAGGGGTCGCCAGCGTTGCCAACCTCGGGATTCGCGGCTTGGCGTGGGTCATAGGTTCGACTTTCTTCGGCTATGTTGTAGCTTGGCTTGCGTTATCTGAAGATGGCAACAAACTAATTTCAAAACTCATAAGTGATTTAAAAGATTTCAGGAGATGATTTTTTGGGCAAAGCATCACTGCCGCAGAGAAGACGCAGGGCGAGGGAAATCGCCCTGCAATTGATATATGAGCTCGATTTGCGTCCGGATCTCACATCAGGAGAGGCGCTTTCTATGTTCCCTTTCGAAGATGAACAGGGTGACGTGGAGAGTTACGCCAGATTCTTGGTGATTTCATCAGCAAAACACGCTGACGCGATTGACGACCTGCTGCGGGAACATATAGTTGGGTGGCGAACTGAACGCATGGTAGCTGTTGACAGAGCAGCGATAAGGATAGCGCTCTGCGAGGGCGTAATGGATTGTACCGTTCCCGTGGCAGTGGCGATATCAGAAGCGGTGGAACTCACCAAGATGTTCGGCACAGTCGAGTCGAGCCGCTTTGTAAATGGAGTCTTAGGACGCATTGTCCGCGCATCGGACGTAAAGGAGTGCTGCGTCGAAGAAATGACCTCTGAAGAAACTGAAAAAATATAAAACAATGTATAATATCAATCCCTCAGCGTCAAACCACCAATCTCCACCAACAAAAATACAGACCGTTGATGAACTTTCAGGCGCCATAAAGGACGTGATAACCGGCTCTAATAGATTTCGCAACATCGCTGTGCGCGGAGAAATCCAGGGCTTTAAGCGCCATAGCAGCGGGCACGTATATTTTACCCTGCAGGGCGGCGAATCCAAGATCACGGCCGTTCTATTCCGCTCGCACGCGGTCTCTGTCGTCACCTGGCCCAAGGACGGGGATGAAGTGATGACAATCGGGAGTGTCGATGTTTATACAAAGGGTGGAACATATCAGCTTTACGCCACTCGAATTATGCCGATTGGACTTGGAGCGCAGAAGAGAGCCAAGGACGAACTGCGCGCACTTCTCGAAAGGGAAGGACTCTTTGACGTAAGGCACAAGCGCCCGCTTCCGAAATATCCGTCGAAGGTGGCGATTGTGACCTCTCCGACCGGAGCGGCGGTACAGGATATATTCGAAGTATCGTCAAAGAGGGCGCCTCACATCGATATAGTCGTGATACCAGCCACAGTGCAGGGTGTGGACGCGCCGGCGGAAGTTGTGCGAGCTCTGGCGCTCGCCGGGGCTATGAGAGGTCTTGACTGCGTAATAGTTGCGAGAGGAGGAGGCGCAAAGGACGATCTCTCCCCCTTCGACGACGAAAGGGTCGTCCGCGCGATACGCAACTGCCCTATACCTGTGGTCACAGGCGTAGGACACCAGATCGACAGTTCGCTGGCGGATCTGGCGGCTGACGCGGCCCTGCCAACTCCATCCGCAGCTGCGGAGAGGGTATTTCCCGACACCGCTGACATCCGGCGAACGCTTATCCAGACAAAGGGTCTCTTACACTCCCGCGTGCTCAGGTCATGCGACAGATTCGACACAGCGCTTGAAAGAAGAAGCGGGAAAATTGCTCTCGCCGTGAACCGCATGATACTGGACAGGAAAAATTTTTTGGATACATCATTGAGCCATATTGGCGTTCTATGTATGAGAAAGATAGAGCGCAGCGAGGCAATAATCTCTTCCGCGTCCGCGACGCTCGACGCGGTCTCTCCCCTTGCCGTGCTAGCCAGAGGTTACTCAATATGCAGAAATTCCAGTGGAAAAACCGTGAGAAGCATAGATGATATAAAATGCGGAGAGTCGCTCCTCATACGTTTCAAGGACGGAACAGCAGAGGCCAAAATTACAGACACGCATCCGTGCGCGTAACGCCCACTCACGTTGAGCGGGCGCCCCCTCCGGTACAAACCCGTTAAAAGCGTCTCACTTTACACCTGCGGCGGAGAAACATTTGAATGTGACCTCCATCATTTTCTCTATATCCAGAGGCTTTGCCAAGTGCGCGTTCATTCCGTGGCGCAGAGAATTGTCTATATCCTCTTTAAATGCGTTTGCCGTAAGCGCCACTATGGGCACAGTTTTAGCGTCCGCCCTGTCGAGCGCGCGTATGGCGGACACAGCCTCATATCCATCCATTTTGGGCATCTGAACATCCATATATATTATGTCGTAAGTATTCTCAGGGGAATCTTTGAACATCTTCAAAGCCATTTCTCCATCCTCAGCTTCGTCTATATCGATTCCGGTGAAACTCAGAAGGTCGACTACGATCATTCTGTTTATAGCGACATCGTCCGCAAGAAGCGCCCGTTTACCCAAAAATTGATTTTTGCCCTCATAGGAGATATCGATATCCATTAAATTTATCTTCTCTTCCGGCAGCCAGAGACTGAAGCTGAAGACACTCCCCTGCCCGACCTCACTCTTTACACTGATATCTCCCCCAAGCATGCGAACTATATTCCTGCTTATAGCCAAACCAAGACCTGTCCCGCCATATCGTTTAGATATGGAAGCATTTCCCTGTTCAAATGGCTGAAAGAGCGACGCTATGGAATCCGGCGAGATGCCTATGCCGGTATCACTGATGCAAAACTCGAGCAGTATCTTGTCATCGCGGGAATCACGCTGTTCGATGACAAATTCGATCGTGCCGCACTCCGGAGTGAACTTCACGGCGTTGCCGAGAAGGTTTATCATCACCTGCCGCAGACGCAGAGAGTCGCTGTGAATAGTAGTACCATCCGGCACATTTATTGATGTCTTGAAAACTATATTCTTCTCCTCGCAGCGTGGTCTGATTATGGTGGATACGGTATTGATCAATTTGTGGAGGTCTATAGTCTCATCCGTCAGCTCAATTTTACCGGCCTCTATCTTTGATATATCCAGTACATCATTCAGGAGTCCCAAAAGGTGCTGAGAAGATGTCTCTATCTGACGCACATTGACCAGTATGTCCTGCGATTGCGGGCTCTCCTCCGTAAGTTTTCGCTTCACTATATTTGTCATACCTATGATGGCGTTCATGGGCGTGCGTATCTCGTGACTCATGCGAGCAAGGAACTCTCCCTTATATTCGTTGGCTCTGTTGGCGTCCGCAACGGCTTTTTCGAGCTCTATCTGCGTCTTGCGCAGTTCGTTCTGTTCCATAGCCATCTCGGTGAGATCAGCGCTCTGAATGATATAACCGATTTTATTGTCATCCTTATCCGCCAAATACGAGGCTACTCCCCGAAGGTAACGTCCGCCGATGCAGATTATCTCAGCCTCACGCCCCTCATGCAGAGCGGTTATCGGGCAGTATTTGGTTCCATGCGGATACAAGCTGTTCTCCTTGTATGATTTGCCCAAGATATCCGGGAGATTCTTCCCCAGTAGTTTCAATCCGTAATCGTTCATGTAGATTATATTCAAATCCATATTAGCGATAGAGAGAGGGGTGTTGACACTCGCCACGATACTGTCCGCCATATCGTCAAATGAGTCCGCAAGTGTCCCCAGTTCGTCCTTTGTAGGCGAATTGAATCGAAATTGTCTCTCCCCAGCGCGAAAGCGGGATATGCCGTTTATCAAAGTTGTGATGCTGCGTGTAAAGATGGACGCCATCCAAATGGCGATAAAGACCACCAGAACAACCATCAGGAGAGCAGATATGACAAGTTGCGTCGTGGTCTGCATAAGATTATTGGTGATTGCGGCTTCGGTTTGTTCAGCCGCATGCTCGAGATCCTGGTTTGCAGAGGCTATGAGCAAACCCAGCACATTCTCCGTCTCTTTAGCAGGACGTTGAAAATCATCGAGGCCTGCACCAATTGTAACGAAGGCAAATCCGCGCCTCGACGCCCCATATTGCCCTGTGTAATACGGTATGGTCGCGGCTGTGGTCAGTTTGGTGAGTCCACTCCACAATATGAGAAACGATCCTGAACCGCCGTCGGCAGTCAGATCGAACCATCCGGTACACTGCGGAGCAAAATTGAGATAACGTCCGTCCAGCCCTACAAGCCCAGACTTCGTCAGCGCCTGCGCCGGCCTCTTATTTACCGACTGCTCCACAAATGTAGGCTGATCTTTGATGAAATCCACATAACTTTTGCCGCTCGCCTGCCACGCCTCATAAATGCTCTCCTCGAGCCACGGGACCTGGGGATCTCCTGTCTCAGGATCGTAACCTGTAATGGAGTGGTGACGCGGATGGGCGATGCTTCTGCATTTATAATCCCATATAAAAGCATAGTTGCCCTCGTAAGCGCTGGGAATTTCCGTATAGCGTTCATTTGTCGGAATAATATGGTCAGTGAACTCCATAATATGATCGTGATCGAGAGCCAGCGTTACGTAACCCACTATTTGTCCGTTATCAAGGACGGGGGAAGCCCAGCGAATAAGCCCCTTGAAACGTCTGCCGTTAGGATTTTCCTTACCGGCATAGGCTTCATCCTCCGGGGAAAATTCTATCCCGAGCTTGGCCACGTTCTCTGGAGTGTACATTCCTATCAATCTGGACGGCACATATGCCCCGATTACATCCGAGACGTATATTTCTCCCGGTTTGAGTTTTTTCAGCTCCTGGAAGTATGTTTCCGCGCGTACATAGGTATTCCATCGCTCAGATACATTTTTGAGCGACCTGTCCATCTGCTCTGAAGTGGTTACCTTGATCTTCTCGTTTCCTTCGAGATCAATAAAGGTGGCCTCCAGATACAGGCTCCTATTCTCATATTCGAAGGAATCAGGGGGGCGATAACGAAAGCTGTTGTCATTCTCCCTATTGGATGATTTTACCTCCAACGGGGAGGGAGCGGCAGCCGGTTCATCTCTAATCCATGACTTTTGGTCAGGAGCCAGCTCCCATTTCCCTTTTTTCATGAGTTTCCCCTTACGGCTCCTCAGGAAAAAACGATATTCACTCTCCGACTGCGCAACAGACGCCAATGCCAGAATATCATCATCTCGCTCGTACAAAAAATCGGCCACCCGCCGGGCTATGTCTGTGGCTATGCGTTCAATATCCTCAGTAGCCCTGTTATTCAGCGCGTTAACCGAGCCAGCTACGGCAATACTCCCTGTTCTGGAGAGAGAACTGTTGGCGTTCATCTTCAACTCTTCAGTGCGCCTGTTCAACTCCCTGCCAAGAAGTACGGATTGTCTCCACGCCATAAATGTAAGCAATACAAGAGGTATTACCTTTATAATCACAAAAATTATAATTAGCTTGGCGCGCATACCAAGCCCCATTTTATTTAGCCAGTGTTCAGTGAAATTGCGAAATGACTTGGTAATATCTCTCATTTATTTTATAACCTCTGATATATTAGCAAAATCATAATGTTGCTCTCTTCAAAGATTATAATACCACTTAGAAGCGCTTCTTATAGAAAGTTTTTAAGGATTTTTTTATTTTATTCTCGTCTGGTGAAAAAACAGGCCGTGAAATTCCAAACCTGCGCGATAATATGCGTCGGCTCGCACATGCGCTTCATTTCGATCGGGAGGATATTATCACAAACGAGCGACAGGAGAGCCCGGGAATCTTGACAAACCAGAAAAAAACTGTAAAATGATTCCTCGTTGGACTTTGGGGAATGGTGCAACGGCAGCACGCCTGACTCTGGATCAGGTAATCTTGGTTCGAATCCAGGTTCCCCAGCCAATATGAGAATGGTCCCATCGTCTAGTGGCCTAGGACGCCGGGTTCTCAGCCCGGTAACAGGGGTTCGAATCCCCTTGGGACTGCCAGCTAATATCAAGGGTTCAGGGGATTTCCTCTGAACCCTTTTCTTTTTCTTACAGCGTATTTACAGCAGCCGAAGAAAACTATCCTAATGCTATAACCGCCCATTCTGACTGAGGCCCTCCGTTTTCCGGCTGGTGGGCTGGCCGCTCTGGCTGTCAAGGTGCTTGGTGGTGACGTGGTGCGCGTCTGTCTTGTTGATAAGTACAGAATAACAGATATATGTATTCCTGCTAAGTGGTTTTTATGAAAAAAACAAGAAAAATTTTTTATTGACAAAACAGAATAACAGTAGTATAGTTATATCTATTAAGGGGGGTATGACTATGGGTGCAGAAGAAAAAATCAAAAAATCTTTAACTGTAAAGCTCGATGTTGACCTATTGAACGAGTTTAACGCTGCTGTAAAACGACAAGGCAAGACTAATCAGTTTGTAGTCGAAGAGATCATACGAAAGTACCTTGGCGACATAGAGAAGATCACAGCATGTGAGACGAGCGTCTGACTCAATGGGATTCACGATAACGGAGGCAGAGCTGATCGCCTTTCTCGCGTCAAAGGGGTTTCGCAGAGAGTGCGGCGGCAAACATCCAAAGATGGTTAAAGGCAAATTGCGTGTGCCGATACCGGCCCATCGAGGAGATATGTGCAAAGGTACGGTTAACGACATCCTGAATCAGGCAGGGTATACAGTCAGCGATGTTTTAATATGGAGGAGGACGAAATGAGGCAGTACAATTTAAGTCTGATTTATTATCCCCAAGACGGCGGCGGATATCATGTAAAGTGTCCTGAAATACAAGGCTGTTTTTCTTATGGAGACACGCTTGATGAAGCTGAGTCACGCATAATGGACCTTATAAGCGATTTATTGCCAAATGAGATAATCAAAGGCAAAGAAGATGAGATTTTGTTCCGTGAAGGTCTTTGCATGAGAGGAAAGATGTATAAGGAAATTGAGGTGGGCGCGTCGGAAACTGGCGAGGTGCGCTTTGCAAGCGCGAAGGCGGCAAGCGTGGCATGATCTGCTCTTCCGTTGCCAGCCTATTCTTATTGGAGGTGAAGCAGATGATTCATGATATCCCCAAACCTGAAATCAGCCCGAATTTTACAATCGACGACATCCACAAGATACGAGAGTGGCACTACGAGATTTTGAAAGACGCCACAACCGAGGAGCGGATGAATTTTTACAATGGCAAGGCTAATAAATTTGAAAAAGAAATGGGCGCCTTGCGTTAAGATCGTCGCCGAGAAAACAGCGACAAGCCTTGAGGAACTGGAACACTCCAAGGAGGAATGATTATGAGCACTCATACTGTGGCCACAGAGAGACAAGAGATAATACAGATCATCGATACGCTCTCCGACGACGCTATAGGTAAGCTGGCCCCCTACGTCGCAT
>JAISRE010000046.1 GCA_031273805.1 Synergistaceae bacterium
CCTTGGTGTGAGGACATGACACAGGGAGAAAAAACAATCAATACGCAACACGGATAGTCGCTATCTTGATATAATACGGGAAAGGGAAGAGGCGATCATCATTCTTCTGAATATTCTACATTCAGCGATTGGCATTAGATATGAGCGATAGACCGCATAAATGGCGCGACGTTGCGTGGAAACGAGCCATCGTTGACGGGGCGAAGGACGCTATAGGGTATTTTATGCCAGACCTTGCCGCCAACATGGACACGTCGAGGGAAGTTACCGGCATAACTGGTGCAGAACTGCCAAGAGCAGGTTCGGACACCGATAAAGGGATGCTAGTCTCGGATGTTTTCTTGAACATCCCTGTGATTGGCGGAGAAGACTGGGGCGTCGCGTGTCTGGCCGAACAACAGGACGAGCACGACGATAACTTTGCTCTGCGGATGTTTGATTCGTATGTGCGTCTGAGAGCGCAGCGACCAGCGGGTAGAACGACAGGCTTCGCTATATACACGGGTGATTCTAAGAATGTAAATTCTTACAGTGAATCGTGCTATGGCTTGAAGGCATCGTTAGAGTTCAGGACATTTCACCTCCCAAGCTGTAAGGTGGAAGAACTGAGGGAGGACAAGCACCCTTTTGCGCGGGTGATGTACGCCGGGCGTTTGTCGCTGGAAAGCGGTGACGACGTGGCGTTGCGTGAGAGATACGCATGGGAACTCCTGAACGCGACGAGTGATCAGGAATATGATAAAAGACAAAGGAAATTTATCCTTGAGTTTGTGGGGAGGATATTCTGGCTGAACGATCCCCAAATAAGCCAAAAATTGAAGGAGGCTTACAAGATGAAAACTATATCGCTGGATGAGTATGTAAGGGAAATCGACAAAGAAGAAGCCAAGATGGAAGGCAAGTTTGAAGTGGCTCGTTCCATGCTGGCTGACGGACTTCCCGCTGAAACCATAAGGAAATATACCGGGTTAGACGAGGGAGATATCCTATCTTTGAGTTGAGATAATGAAAAAACAGCGGGCAGTGAGTAAAACTCCGCCCTCCGGATTAATTATTATTGCTGTTCGCCTCCCTTCATAGCAACGAATGCCACAAAACAGTCTGCAAGCGGGCTGACCGCACTCGTAAAATCGATGTAGAAATTGTTGCTTTGTGAAGATACATTTAATAAAGAGGGAGTGACGCAATGACAGGTAAGCTCGTGCGTTTTGGCGTAACTGTCCCCGAGGAAATAGTCGAAGAATTTGATCGAAAGTTGCAGCAGTCTGGCAAGAAAAACCGCTCAGATGTTCTAAGACAGCTCATGCGCGGTTATATAGCCGATGAGCGCTGGAGAGACGTGGGGGGAGAGGTTTTTGGCACCATGACCATGATTTACGATCACCACTCGGCCCATACTTGCAGGGACCTCACGTCCGTTCAACACGATCACTCCGAGGTTATCCTCTGCACGACTCACGTACATGTGGCGCACGACAAATGCATGGAGTGCGTCATCCTTCGCGGAGAATCTCAAAAAATCAAAACGTTTGTGGATACGCTCAGGAAGATCAAGGGAGTGAAGGACATCGGATTCGTTATTTCGTCAGGGTTGTAAGCCGGGCGCAGGTTTTCGGCGCGCCCGGCTTTTTTAGTGACTATAGCGGTTCCGGAGGCAGTACGGCGCCAGCGAGGCTTCGCAGGGCGGGGTCGCTGACGGCGCCGCTCGTCTCGAGTTCAGACAGGTCATCCGCGTAAAAGCTGATACGACCGCCTTCCATGACTGCTATGGAGTCGGACACCTTTAGCAAGACGCGCATATCGTGAGAGATAAAGAGGAATGTCGTCCCCGTAGAGCGCTTAAGCTCCATCAGCAACTCGAGTACGAGGCTCTGGTTGAGCATATCGAGCGCGCTCACGGCTTCATCGAACAGTATGAACTCCGGGGAGAGCGCAAGCGCCCTTGCTATGCACACCCTCTGAAGCTCTCCGCCGCTGAACTGGTGCGGCAACTTGTCCATGTCGGTCTCCGACAACCCGACTTTTTTCAATAGCCCGGCGGCCCTCACGCGCAGTTCTGGGATTGAAATTTTTTCAAAATTCATAAGAGGTTCACCGATGATCTTCCAGGCTTGAAACCTTGGATTTACCGCGCCGTGAGAGTTTTGAAAGACGACCTGGCTGTTTCTCCTGAATTCACGCCGCTCGGCGCCTTTTAACTCTCTCAGGTCGCGTCCCTTATAGAGGACATGCCCCTCGTCCGGCTGCTCAAGCCCGAGGATCAGCCGTCCTGTAGTGCTCTTTCCGCAACCGCTCGCCCCCAGCAGTCCACGACAGCCGCCTGACATGATTTTGAGGTCCAGACCGTTCAGCCCGCCTATCCGTCTGCGGATCCCCAGGAGTCCTCCCTGACGATAGCTCTTTTGAACGCCTTTAAGCTCTATGAAGCTCATGACGTCGCCTCCGCAACGAGATTGGAGGTGATTTTGAGGAATCGATCCGTATAAAGCCCTCTGTGCAGTTCAAGAAGCCTTTTTGCATATAGTGTCTGCGGAGTTTTAAAAAATTCCCTCGTTCGCCCGTACTCCACAAGTTCGCCATCCTTCATCAGCACGATCTCGTCTGCCATGCTTGCGGCCACGCTCAGGTCGTGGGTTATGATGAGCAGCGCCAGATGCCTTTTCGCGCAATGCTCCTTAAGGAGCTTCAGTATCCTGGACTGCGACATAACATCCAGGTCAGACGTCGCTTCGTCAGCGATTACGAGAGGCGGAGACTGTATAAGCGCCAGGGCGAGCATGACCCTTTGTAGCATGCCGCCGCTCATCTGAAATGGGTATAGCTCCAGCGTCGCTTTTGGATCCGCAAAGCCGACTTCATCGAGCGCCACTTCGGCCTTCTCCCTGATCGCGCGCCTCTCCATGTCAGCGTGGGAGGCCAGAGTCTCCCTGAAGTGCTGAAAGATGTTAAGAATTGGGTCGAACGAGCTCATGGGGTTTTGCATGACTACGGCAACCTTCTTGTTCCGAATTTGCCTGTATTGCTCCGGCGAAAGCTCGTCTACGTCCTGACCGTCCACAACTATACGTCCCCCGGTTCGATACATGCCCTCTGGCAAAAGTCCCATAACCGCCATGGTCGTCATGGTTTTGCCGGAGCCACTCTCCCCAACCAGCGCCACAGTCGCGCCGCCCGGCACGGTGAGGGAGACGTTCCGGATTATATGTCTGTGCCCGAGGATTACCCGCAGATGTTCAACCTCCAGGGCGATGCAGCTCATCAGCAGCAACCGTCCTTTCCAGCGTCGGACAGAGATGGATCCAGCATGTCGCGCAGGGCGTCGCCGGGGATATTGAAAGCGAGCACGGTAAGGAATATCATGACCCCCGGTATGATGGCGAGCTCCGGATTGCTCCATATCTGCTGCCGGGCGTCGTTTATCATGCAGCCCCACTCCGGCGTCGGCGGTTGAATCCCGAGTCCAAGGAATGAGAGGCCGGATACGTGCAGCATCATGTGCCCAAGGTCCAGAGTCGCCAGGATTGTGAGCTGTGACAGGACTGGAAGCGCTATATGGCGCAGAAATATACTGATATGGCTCCCGCCCGCCACCCTTGCGGCAAGGATATAATCGCTGTTTCGCAGATTCAGCACCATGCTGCGTATTATCCTGGCGTACCAGGCCCAGTGCGTTATGACTATAGCCAGCACCACGTTAGTCATCCCGGTTCCGAACATCCCTATGAGGAATAGAGCGAGTATGAAGGTCGGAAACGTCATAAAGGCCTCGCATACGCGCATAATTACGGCGTCCGTCTTGCCTCCTATGTAGCCTGAAAGCGATCCGACCGTGAAACCGACGGCCATTATGAGCACTGCTATCAGGCCAACGGACCCCAGCGAAATCCGAGATCCCCATATCAGGCGCGAGAGTATGTCCCGTCCGAGGTGATCAGTGCCGAGGATATGTTCCGCGCTGGCCGGCGCGAGACGGTTTTCCAGGCTCTGTTCTACGGGGTCGTACGGCGAGATCCAGGGAGCGAATACAGCCATGATCAGGAGCGCTGTCAAAACGAACGCCGACAGCCCCAGCGCCGCTTTCTGTCCTGAGACAGCCGGCCTGAATGTCTTTTTATCCGTATCGGAGGGACGGCTTTTCCGCGTATTCTTGGCGTGATTATGACAGCAGGCGCCGTCATGACTGTGGCCGTGAGCGTGGCCGTCCCCATGAGCGTTCATGTCAGCCATTGCTGCTTGCCTCCTCGAGTCTGATGCGGGGATCCAGAGCCGCGTACAGGATGTCCGTAAACAGGTTGCAGAGGACGAATATCACCGTCATCATGAGAATGAAACACTGCATCACAGGAAAGTCCCGGTTATTTATCGCGGCCACCGCGTATCTGCCAACCCCCGGCCAGGCGAAAATAACCTCTGCCACCACCGCGCCGCCTAAAACCTCCCCGACATGCATTCCAAGGGCGGTTACAACCGGGATGAGGGAGTTCTTCAACACATGACTGCGCGTGATATAGCTCTCCTTGACGCCCCTGAGCCGCGCGTAAAGGATATGCCGCGAGTGCATCTGTTCCAGCATGTTGCCGCGTATCAAACGCATATTGATGCAGGTGGACATCAGCGCCACCGAGACGGCCGGCATGATCACGTGCCTGAGCCCGCCCATGCCCATCGTGGGGAGCCAGCCAAGTTTGACCCCGAAGACGATGATCATGATGAACGCCAGCCAAAAACTTGGCGTGGATACGCCTATATAAGCCAGCACACGGCTGAAGTGATCCGGCCAGCGCCCCTTGTACTTTGCCGCCATAATGCCGAGCGGCAGGCTGAATACTATCGTTATCAGCATCGAGACGCCGGCGAGATACAGCGTATTGGGCAGGTAATGGAGGAGATGCTTGGTTACAGGCGCCTTCGTGGTGAATGATATGCCGAAGTCGAGGCGGAGGGCGTGGCTGAGCCACTCGAAATATTGGACGACAAGCGGCCTGTTCAGCCCAAGCTCCGCTCTGGCGTTTGCCAGAGCCTCATCAGTAGGAGGAATGTTTGACAGCCTCAGATAGCTCATGGCCGGGTCGTTGGGGCCAAGATGCAGTATCAGGAATACCACCACCGAGACAATAAGAAGCAATGGGATCATGGACAATAGGCGTTTTACGATAAATTTCAGCATCACTCTATGGTTATCTTTTCAAAAGGTATATCTGTGCCGCCCGCGCCGAACCCGACATTTTTAAGATGATCAGGCCGGTATACCTCAAAAAAAACGCTGTAAAAGATCGGCAGATAAACCGCCTGTTCGTGCAGCGTGGTCAATATCTCACGATAGAGTCTCTCCCTCTCTTTTTTGTCCACGGCAGACATCACCTCGTGGATTTTCGCGTCTATCTCTGCTTTCATCGGAAGCCCTATCTGAGCCATGTAGTCCGCGTGTGACGGCAGCAGCATGGAGGATACCATAGCGTGCGGTTCGAAGGGAGGACCCCATGTAGGGCTCAATATCATTCCGAAGTCGCCTCCCTTTTGCCTGCTGTAGAAAGAATCAGCCTCCTCTCCCAACAGGTTCAGTTTTATGCCGGCGGCGGCGGCCTGTGCCTGCATGACCTCCGCTATGGATTTATGTGCGGCGTTGTTGCCGACGAAACAGAAGTCTATCGCGAGAGGCTGACCGTCCTTCTCCCGGAATTTCTTCCCCTGCGGGATCTTCCATCCTGCCTTATCGAGAATATCCGCCGCACGGTTGAGGTCGAATGGATAGGGCTCGAGTTTCAGGTCGCAATACGGCACAATCGGCGAAAAATAAGTATCGGCCTGAGGGTGAGTGTTGAGCGTAATTCCTCGGACGATAGAACCTTTATCCGTTACATATTGCAGAGCCTGCCTTACCGCGAGTTCCTTGGTCGGGCCGACCGCGCTGTTAAGCGCAACTGCCATGGTTCCCATCGGACCTGAGATTTTTGCCTCGACGCCGGGGGTCTTTCTCAGCCGGTCGAAAGCGTCGAAGTTGATCTGCCCCTCTCCATAAATAAAGTCGATCTCCTTGCTTTCAAAGGCGATGGCCCGGCTGACCGGATCCGGGATAACTTTGACAAGCACATTCGCAGGATTCGGCTTCCCTCCCCAGTAATTTTCGTTTCTCTCGAAGAGGTCATACTCTCCCAATTCTGTTTTCACGAGCTTCCACGGCCCGGTTCCCACAGGGGCCTTTATGCCCTTTGACGTGTCGCCGTCCTCAGGGAAGGACGCTGGGCTCAGCATCCTGAACGGCCTTGGAAGGGAGAGGTCCTCCAGGCAGGGATAATACGGAGACTTTAGAACCAGCTTGAACTCAAATGGAGATACGGCCTCGAATCGATCGATCTTGTCTATTATTCCCATCCAGTTGTGGCGGGATTCATTGTTCATGATTGTCCTGAAATTTTTGACTACCGCGTCGGCGTTGAATGCCTGGCCGTCGGTAAAGGTCACGTCTTTTCTAAGGAAGAAAACATATGTAAGTCCGTCCTCCGATATGCTCCACCGTTCGGCAAGACCCGGCCCGATGCCTCCATCCTCCTGTAATTTGACCAGGGGGTCGTAAACCATCTCCTGGGCAAACATCTGGCTGGGCGAGTACATATGCGGGTTGAGAGGACCTACGTTGGTCATATGCGAGTAAACTACCGTATCATGCGGCGAATAATCGACGGCAGCAGCCGGACCGCAGACCCCGAGGAACATCGCTGAAAGCAGAACGCACAGTAACTGTTTCATTAAAATCACCAACCTCCTGACAAGTTATAAGCTCACAGAATCTATAAAACGCACACCCGACAGTTGAGTTGTTTTACATTTGCCACCTCCCTCGATGCATGTCTTGAGCGCATGTCGCCAAAATATTGTAGCACATTTTCAAAAAAACGTAACACTAAATGAAATCGCGCAGCGAATCAGGCGCCTTGACACTCCAGAACTACAACATGTGACAAAGTTATAGTCATATTTTATAATCGGCGGTAATAGCTTAATTTAACCAATATTAGAGTTGTTAAATGACCTATTTTCATTAATATCGACTTGTAATAGGCGTATTTCTGCTATAATACGCGCAGTAAAATTATTTGGAGGCAATCAAATGCACATATTGGGTTCTGGCGCTGTCGGTCCGGGGAAAGCGGATTGGCAAATTTTGACAGGTTTTCACCTGAAAATTATCGGTATCGTTTTGATGGTGTTCGATCACATATATCAGATGTTTTATATGTTCGGAGCGCCGGATTGGTTTACATGGCTTGGACGACCGGTTGCGACAATATTCCTGTTCCTTTGCGCGGAAGGGTATCATTACACCCGCAGCAAGGCCGGATATATGCTGAGCCTTTTTGTCGGTTTTCAGTCGATGAATGTCATTTCCACGTTGTTGACCTTGAGGATGAGACTCGATGACGTTGCGCTGATTAACAATATCTTCGGAACGTTATTGGTGTCCGTGTTTTACATGATTCTAGCCGATATGCTGAAGCAGGCCGTGAGCGATAAAAAGCTCGGCGCCTCTCTTCTTGTCCTGTCTTATATGCTGCTGCCCTTTGTCGTCGGAATTTTGGCGTTGACTATGACGGACCTGCCGGTCTGGCTGAGAGTTGCCGTGCTCAGATACATTCCTAACCCCATTGCGGTCGAAGGCGGTTTTACCCTGGTGCTTTTGGGCGTGTTGTTTCATCTCTTCAGGAAGGCTCGCATGATTCAGGTCATGATCGTGCTGGCGGTGAGCGCGTTATCCCTTTTTTTGGCCGACGGCGTACAGTGGATCATGGCTCTGGCGGTCATTCCCATACTCTTGTATAACGGAAAACGTGGGCCAGGCGGCATGTGCGGAAAGTATTTTTTCTATGTCTTTTACCCGGCGCATATTTATCTGCTATACGTCATAGCGTGGTTGTGGAGTAACCAATCAGCACTTCCTTAACCTATCCGCGCTCATTTGTTTTACCGCGCTCTTTCAAGCGGGCCCAGGTCTCCAGCAATGACTCCTGATGAAGGGTCCTGACATCAAAGCGCAGAGCTGTAAAGACAGTCTGAACTGCCACGCCGAGGCCAAATACCGAGATCACAGTGCCGATGCCGACGCTTCCATCGAGCGCCCATCCGAGGCATAGAACAGTACCCTCGACACATGCGCGGCAGAATCCCACGGGGCAGCCGGTGCGTTTTGTCAGGATGACCATCAGCGAGTCCCGAGGGCCGGAGCCATATGAAGCGCCTATGTAAAGGAAACTCGCAAAGCCTATCACAAACAGGCCGCCAACTATCGTGATCACTCCCAACACAAAGTTATTCATGATCGGAATCCAGCCCAAAAACAACAGCATATCCACAAACAACCCGATAAAAACCGAGTTACAGAGTGTCCCTATCCCAACTTGTTCCTTCATGAACATGGCGATTATAACTATGACAATCGATACGATAATGCTACACACCCCTATCGTAAGATGGAGATGCTTGGCAAGCCCCTGATGAAAAGCATCCCAGGGCGAGTAGCCCAAGTTCGCTCTAAGGGTCAAAACAATTCCCAGCGCATAGAGAAACAGTCCAAATAAGAGCCTTGCAACTCTCAAAACATCGCGGAACATTACTCAACTTCCCCTCGTTCAAATACCAGCTCTTTGCGGTGAGCATATTTACTTATATGGCTATTAGTTTAGCTCAGGTAAAGTGTCAAGGCGCCCGAGCGAACGAAGCGAATCGGGCGCCTTGACACTCCAGAACTACAACATGTGACAAATAGTCATATTTAATTTATTATACAACATGTTGCTCAGTACTCTCTGGGTATATTTGCACGTTCTATGCGCGTAGCGGCACGGCGAGAGGGGCGCGGCAGTGATACCCGCGCCCCTCTCGCCGTGTTCAGAATTCGAAGATGAAACAGGTTTCGCTACGCGGTCTTAGCCGCCCCTTCCCGTACGCGATCATAATCATACTGCAGGGCGTCAAAGCCTTCCTCTCCTGTGCTCACCCTAATGACGTTTTCCACATTATATGTAAAAATTTTCCCATCTCCCGGCTCACCGGTATGAAGCACTGACTTGGCCGCGTCAATAACCTTCCTGACCGGAACCTTGCTCACCACTGTTTCTATTCGCACATGGTTCTGCATCGTCTTCTCCATTCTGGCGCCGCGATAAAATTCACTCTTGCTCTTTTGAGCTCCGCAGCCGGTGACGGGCGTTACCGTAAGACCGGTTATTCCTATCCTGTTCAACGCTTCCTTCAGAGCATCGGTCTTCTTGGGATCGGCGAATATCTCGATTTTAGTCATTTTATGACCGAGCGGATCCTCTTTCCCTTCAGCTGAAGTGAGGCTCTCCGTCGGCGCGGAGTCGTCGCCCGCCTCCGCCATCTTGGCCTTGAGGAAGTTAAAGGATTCCGTCGAGAGAGGCATAAAGTCGGCATAGCTGCTCTCCAGAGCGTGCTCGCGAATATCCAATCCCTCCATCTCCTCATCGCGCGACACGCGAAGCCCCACGAACGACCTTATCAGAGCGAACACGACCGTCATCGACACGCCCGTCCAAGCAGCGACACTCACCACTCCGAGGAGTTGAACCAGCACCATGCCCGATCCGCCGCCGTAAAGCAGCCCGCCGTCCAGAGCGAAGATCCCGGTCATTATCGTCCCGGCAGCTCCGCACACTCCATGAACGCCTATCGCTCCCACAGGATCGTCAATCTTGAGCTTCTGGTCAATAAACTCTATGCCAAACACAAGGATAAACGCCGATATGGTCCCTATAAAAAACGCGCCCACCGGGCTCACGGCATCACAGCCGGCTGTTATAGCCACAAGACCGCCGAGCGCGCCGTTGAGCGTCATCGAGACGTCGGGCTTCCCGTAGCGAACCCAGGTGATCAGCATCGTTGCGTTTGCCGCAGCGGCAGCGGCAAGATTGGTGTTGAAGATGACGCTTGATATGGAGGTCAGCACATCGTCTCCTGTCGCTGAAAGGGTTGAGCCTCCGTTGAAACCGAACCACGCGAACCACAGAATGAATACTCCAAGCGCGCCCAAGGTGAGGCTGTGTCCGGGAATCGCGTGCACCTTTCCATCCGGAGTGTACTTACCGATTCTCGGGCCAAGCATGTAGGCGCCGACCATAGCCGCCACGCCGCCAACCATATGAACTGCGGTTGACCCAGCAAAGTCATGAAAACCAAGGTTCGCCAGCCAGCCGCCGCCCCATATCCAGTGCCCTGATATCGGATATATGATCGCGCTTATCACTATGCTGTAAATACAGTACGACGAGAACTTCGTCCTCTCCGCCATTCCCCCCGAGACTATAGTCGCGGCAGTGGCGCAAAATACCGTCTGAAAGATGAGAAACGCGTAAGTATGTACTTGCGGCGCGGCGTCGTATGTGCCTCGTACAAAGAAATCAAATTGCCCGATTATGCCGTGAATATCAGCGCCAAACATAATGCCGAAGCCAATTACCCAGAAGGCCACCGAACCCAGAGCGAAATCCATCAGGTTCTTCATAATAATATTTCCGGCGTTTTTCGCTCTGGTGAAACCAGTCTCAACCATAGCAAATCCAGCCTGCATAAAAAACACCAATATAGCGCCTAACAATACCCATATGGTATTAACAGATGAAAACATTTTTTGCACCTCCTTCAAGGATTATGTTTACTTGAAAATACATCATCAGCACTCCTAATACCGGCAAATATTGACTGGCTTGAGAGTGCCCGCCTGAGTTTGGGTGACAAATGCACCCTGTTGTCTTTAAGTTCTAGTTCTGAACTTTTATGCGTTGAGGCATCAGCAGAAATAACAATTCAATGAGCAGTGCTTCAAGCAGCTCACTTTGACGTAATGCTGTTTGAAGGCTGCACCGCTATGATTACCGAGGAGCCAGGCCACAGCTCTCCCTCCGCCACGATCCACTGGCTTGACGACCCTGCTTCTGTTTTTTTTGAACTAATAAAATGCCGTATTTCATCAAATTCCATCTCCGCTATAGATCCTGAAATTTCGGCTGTCTGCAATCTTTCCGTCTCCTTAACGATCCAACGGTACACCAACGACTGGGAGACTCCGAAAATATTGCCCATCATATTGAAAGATGCCTTACCCAAGCTATAGAGGATAACGGCCAATGCTTTTTTTACGGGTAAATTTGCGTTGACGCGCAAATCTCCCTCGATGAAATTATATCCACACGCCTTACATTGGTATCGTTGGCTATGTCGGACAATTCCGCTTTTCACAACATCTTCTGATTGGCACCTTTTGCAGTGTGGCATAACCATCCCCCATCTCCATAACATTCGGAAGAAATTACACTCTTAACTATTTCACCTATCTTTTCTTTATTGTGAATATGCTTCATTCAACAATCCCATATTCTCCGCGACATCGAGTACACTTATTCCTGCGCTCATTAATCATCTCCTCTGCCATGTATTTTCGCTTATCAGGGAAAAAACAACAAATCTAATGACGGGCATTCTACTCCGTAAATTTTACTTGTCAAGTATTTTTTTTAAAAACACGTTTATATTCTCATGTATAATGCATAAAGCCCATTATATTCGGATTTATGCTGAGTTTTTTAGAATTTAAGCAAAAATAAATGAAATCCCTCAAATCTCTATAAAATAGTATACAGTATAAAATTATTTTCCTTATTGCATTGCTTTTATACTCCGTGATACAATCAAACGAATCTTTTTTTAATATTCTGAATAAACAGAAATGGCGGCATGTGCTGGATCGTCCGTCTACGCTGAATAACTGTCCGGCATTGCCTCCAATGCGCAAGTTTATGCGGTTGCTTGTATATATATCTCCTAACCGTAAATTTATTTTATGAGAGCGTGATGACTATGAACAGTGCTCCATTCGGCTATCCCGGCAAACAAGGACTTTATGATCCCAAATTCGAGCATGACGCGTGCGGGATAGGAATGCTTGTCAACATCAAGGGAAGAAGATCTCATTCACTCGTCAAGGATGCTCTGGCGGTGTTGATCAGCCTGAGCCATAGAGCGGGCGTCGGAGCTGACCCGGATACAGGCGACGGGGCCGGTATCCTGATGCAGATACCCCACAGATTTTTGAAGCGGGTCTGCGCTGACAGGGGGATAGATTTGCCCGACGAGGGCAAATACGGCGTGGCTATGATCTTCTCCTCCCCCGACGCCGCTCGCAGGGAGAAGACCCTGAATATATTCGAGTCCATAGTGAATTCAGAGGGACTCGGACAGATCGGAGTTCGTCCCGTTCCTACATATCCGGCTGCGGTGGGACGCCTCGCGCGGGACGTTTGCCCGGCCATCAGCCAGGTCTTCATCGAGATGCCTGACGGCATGAGCCGGGAGGTTTTCGAACGCAAGCTGTACGTCGTGTCGAAGCTGGCGATTGCGCAGATACGGAACGTGAAGTACATGGGCTCCGACCCATATCTCTACCTTGCCAGCATATCCTCGCGCACCATCGTCTACAAGGGAATGCTGATACCGAGCCAGATAGACGAATTCTATCTCGACCTGAGGGACGAGGACGTGGAGTCCGCCATCGCGCTGGTACACTCCCGCTACTCCACGAACACATTCCCGAGCTGGGAGAGGGCGCACCCCATAAGACACCTCATACACAACGGGGAGATCAACACGATTCGCGGCAATATCAACTGGATCAAGGCAAGAGAATCGATACTGGAGTCAGATAAGTACGGGGAGGACTACAAAAAAATCCTGCCGATAATCAACGAGGATGGAAGCGACTCAGCCATGCTCGACGACTTCCTTCAGTTCATGCTCAACGCAGGCTTCAGTTTCCCTCATGCCCTGATGACGGCCATCCCGGAGCCGTGGGAGCACGACAAAGTCATGGACCCGAACAGGAGAGCGTTCTACGAATACAGCAGCTGTCTCATGGAGCCGTGGGACGGCCCCGCCGCGCTGGCTTTTACCGACGGTGAAGTCGCCGGCGCCCGGCTCGACAGGAACGGTCTGCGTCCGGCGAGATACTGCGTGACTCGCGACGACGTGCTGATACTGTCGAGCGAGGTGGGCGTGCTGCCGATACCTGAGAGAAACATCATCCGCAAGGACAGACTGCGCCCCGGCAGGATGCTCTTGATCGACACGAGGGAGGGGCGGATAATAGAGGACGACGAGATAAAATCGCGCGTCGCCGCCGAGGCGCCGTATCTGAAATGGGTGGAGGAGAACATTCTGAAGCTCGGCAACCTTCCCGCGCGTAAAGGCATAGGAGAGAGATGGCGCGATATCATAAAGGACAAGCGCTCAAAAGATGCGGCCACTCCGCACGATCAGGTGCTACTGAAGGACTTCGTCGGACTCGATTCGTTATTCGTGGCCACGGAAAACGCCGGCATGGCGCCCTGCGCGCTCCTCGAGGCGGAGAAGATATTCGGCTACACGTGGGAGGACCTCTGCCTCACCTTGAAGCCGATGTCCGAGAATGGGGAGGAGCCGATAGCATCTATGGGGGCGGACGTTCCTCTCGCTATCCTGTCGGAGAAGCCTCAGCTGCTCTACAACTACTTCAAGCAGATGTTCGCGCAGGTGACAAACCCGCCTCTTGACGCGCTTCGAGAGGTCAACGTCACTTCGTCATCCGTTCAGTTCGGCAGTGAGGGCAACATGCTGAAACCCAGCGCGCAGAACTGCCGCATGATACATCACTCGACGCCCGTACTCTCAGACGATGACCTGCTCAAGCTGCGTAACATCGAGGAAGACGGTTTTCGCTGCGTCTCCCTCCCGATGCTCTTCAACAACAGACTGCAGGATGGGCTCAAAAAGTCACTTGACAATCTGTTCTTTGCTGCCGACATAGCGGTGGAGAGCGGATACAATCTCATAATACTCTCCGACCGCGGCGCCGGAGAGCACAGAATCCCAGTCCCGGCGCTTCTGGCGACAGCAGGACTGCATCATCATCTGATTCGTAACAAAACCAGGACGAAGGTAAGCATAATTATAGAGAGCGGAGAACCTCGCGAGGTGCATCATCTGGCAATGCTGATCGGGTACGGCGCCGACGCCGTCAACCCATATCTGTCATATAGGATCATACGCGACATGGTCTCTCGCGGCGCCATAAAGAGCGAAGAACAGTGCGCCCTGGACAACTATATGCGCGGACTCACAAAGGGCATCATCAAAATTTTGTCGAAGATGGGCATATCCACCGTTCGCAGTTATCAGGGCGCCCAGATATTCGAGGCGCTCGGTGTGAGCGAACAGGTCGTGAACGAGTACTTCACCGGAACTGCCACCCGCATCGGAGGCATCACGCTGAAGGAGATCGAGGGGGAGTGCCGCGCGCGGCACGAGAACTCGTTCAACTCCATCAAGATGGGCAGCCCGCTGGATGCCGGCGGGGACTTCAAATGGAGGCGCGACGGCGAGTATCACCTGTTCAACCCGGAGACCATATACCATCTTCAGCAGTCCTGCCGCACTGGGGATTACGATATGTTCAAGAAATTCTCCGCCAAGGTTTCCAGCCGTTCCGACGTGCTGAAGAACATCAGAAGCATGCTGAACGTCGTAACACGCGGCAAACCTATTCCGATAGACTCTGTGGAGCCGGTGGAGAGCATTGTAAAGCGCTTCAAATCCGGCGCGATGTCCTATGGCTCCATCAGCCCGGAGGCTCACGAGTGCATAGCGATCGCGATGAACCGTCTGCACTGCAAGAGCAACTGCGGCGAGGGGGGAGAAATACCGGAGCGGGCGATTCCCCTCGAGAACGGAGACAGCTCGTCGAGCGCGATAAAACAGGTCGCCTCCGCCCGATTTGGGGTGACGATCGGCTATCTCAACAACGCGGTCGAGATACAGATCAAGATGGCTCAGGGAGCAAAGCCCGGCGAGGGGGGGCATCTGCCTGGCAGCAAGGTTTACCCGTGGATAGCGCGCGCCCGAAATTCCACGCCGGGAGTCGACCTGATATCCCCTCCGCCGCACCACGATATCTACTCCATCGAGGATCTGGCTCAGCTCATATACGACCTGAAGAACGCCAACAGACACGCGCGCGTCAGCGTCAAGCTGGTATCAGAGGCCGGTGTCGGCACCATCGCCGTCGGAGTCGCAAAGGGGCTCGCGGACGTCATCCTTATAAGCGGGTATGACGGCGGAACAGGAGCGGCTTCACGCGGCAGCATCAGGCATACGGGGCTTCCCTGGGAGCTTGGGCTTGCCGAGGCTCATCAGACGCTTCTGTTGAATAACTTCCGCAATCGCATCACGCTGGAGACGGATGGCAAACTGCTCACGGGACGAGATATCGTCATCGCCGCCCTGTTGGGCGCGGAGGAGTTCGGTTTTGCAACGTCCCTGCTTGTCGTGCTGGGATGCGACATGATGCGCGTCTGCAACCTCGACACCTGTCCTGTGGGTATAGCGACTCAAAACCCGCTGCTCAGAAAAAAATTCAGCGGGAAACCGGAGTACGTCGAGAACTTCATGCGCTTCCTGGCGCTAGAGGTGCGAGAGTGGATGGCCCTGATAGGCGTTCACACCTTCAACGAGCTTATCGGCCGAGTCGAGCTCCTGCGCGTCAAGCACAATATACCGAGCGAGAAAGCGCGAACCATAGACCTTTCAGGGCTGCTCTTCCAGCCATCATCCATCGAGAGGAAGGAGGACCGCTACTTCAACTTCCCTCAGAAGCATATGCTGCAGCGGTCGCTGGACGGGAACACGCTCATACCTCTATGCTTCCCGGCGCTGGATTTCTCCGAGCGGATAACATCGAGACTGAACATCGACAACACCAACAGAGCGGTCGGCGCGATGCTCTCCAGCGAAATAACGAGAAAGTATGGTATAGACGGACTCCCGGACGACACAATACACCTCGTCTTCGACGGATCGGCGGGACAGAGCTTCGGGGCCTTTCTGACTCATGGGGTCACACTGGAACTCCACGGTGAGGCCAACGATCACGTGGGGAAGGGATTATCCGGAGGACGAATAATCATAATGCCGCCGGACGACTCCAACTCATCCCCCGATAACGTCATCATAGGCAATGTCGCCCTGTATGGCGCAACCTCCGGCGAGGCCTTCATAAGGGGCGTCGCGGGCGAGCGCTTCTGTGTGCGGAACAGCGGAGCAACCGCTGTCGTAGAGGGAGTTGGAGATCACGGCTGCGAGTATATGACAAGGGGACTCGTCGTCATACTCGGTTCCACCGGAAAGAACTTCGGCGCCGGAATGTCCGGCGGGATAGCCTACGTCTACGACCCGGACTCGAATATGGAGCACAACCTGAACCGTGGGCTCGTCAGCGTCACAAGCCTTACGGATGAGGACGAAGATGTCCTGCGCGGCGTCCTGGAGCGCCACCTCCTGTACACCGGCAGCATAAAGGCAAGCGATATACTGGACGATTTCAAGTCCTCCGTCGATTCATTTGTCAAGGTAATTCCAAACGATTATCAAAAGGTGCTCGACGCTATGCGAGTCGCGCGGGAAAATGGCGTTGCCAGTGAGGATATAGCAATCTCGGTTTTCAACACAGTGACGGGCGGCAGGACCGATGGCAAAAAATACTGAGGAATAGGAAGGGAGAAGTAAAATGGGAAAAATTACGGGTTTTATGGAGTATGAAAGGATGGAGACGCAATATCGGCCCATTCGCGAGCGAATCAGCGATTACTTCGACCTGACGATGCCGGCCGATTACGAGACAATCATATGCCAGAGCGCGCGCTGCATGAACTGCGGAGTCTCGTTCTGCCACTCCGGCATAGTGGTTGACGGCGGTCCCATAGGCTGCCCTCTCGGCAACCTCATACCGGAGATAAACGATCTCGTGTATAACGGCGACATAGAGGGCGCTTATGACCGCATGTCACTGACGCACCCGTTCCCGGAGTTCACATCGAGAGTATGCCCCGCGCTTTGCGAGGGCTCATGCGTTCTCGGTGAGCACGAACCGCCTGTGACGGTTAAGAACATAGAGAGATATGTAATAGATTACATGCTGGAGAACAATAAAATACACCCTCGAACTCCAAGGATACGCACGGGCAAAAAGGTCGCTGTAGTTGGCTCCGGTCCAGCCGGCCTGGCCTGCGCCGATATGCTGAATCGGCTGGGGAACCTCGTGACGGTCTTCGAGCGGGCGGACACCCCCGGAGGACTGCTGATGTACGGCATCCCAAATATGAAGCTGGAGAAGTCCGTCGTGATGAACCGAATCAGGATAATGATAGAGGAAAACATTAATTTCGTCACAAACTCCGAGGTTGGTTTCGACGTGCCAATAATAAAGCTGATGAACGACTTTGACGCGGTAGTGCTCTGCTGCGGCGCCGCTAACGAGCGCAAGCTCGACGTTCCGGGCGCTAATCTGAAGGGAGTTCACACAGCGATGGAGTTCCTGTCAGAGTCCACAAAGGGGCTCATTGGCGCGGGCAGGGCAAAAAATGCCGGTTTGAACGCGCACGGCAAAAACGTTGTGGTGGTCGGAGGCGGTGACACCGGGACTGACTGCGTCGCCACATCGATCAGGCAGGGCGCCAAGAGCGTTATACAGCTGGAAATCCTCCCCTCTCCGCCTGAGAACAGGGCCGAGGAGAATCCCTGGCCTCTATGGCCAAGAATCAAACGAACAGAATACGGACAACATGAGGCGATAGAGCTATTCGGGGCGGATCCCAGGAGATTCTCGACTACAGTACAGGAGATAAACGGCAGCAGACATGTATCGTCAGTTACCACTGTGGATGTCGAATGGATCGGCAGAGAGGGCCGTATGGCGCCCTGCCCCCTCCCCGGGACTGAGCGGGAGATCGAGGCGGACCTGGTGCTGTCAGCTATGGGCTTCATCGGTCCCGAGAGGGGTTTGATAGACCAGTTGCAGTTGGATATCGGCCCTGGCGGCTGCGTGATGACAAACGACGACTACGAGAGCAACCTGCTTACAGTATTCGCCGCCGGGGACATGCGCACAGGCCCCAGCCTCGTGGTATGGGCGCTCTCCGAGGGCCGAAACGCCGCCATAGCCTGCGACAGATACCTCAACGGCAGGGGTATAATGATATAAATATAAACATGGCATGGAGCTCCCTGGCGAGCTCCATGCGCGCCTGAACTTTTCGGCGAGGGTACGGGTAAGGACCCCCACATTACTTACACAGCGATGCGGTATTTGCGTGGCTCAAGACTATCATCTTTAACGTTGTGCCAATCCCCAAAAAATTATACCGTCTTATCCAACAGATAGTTAAAAAATACATCATTAAGCATTTGAAATTCCTTATATTGCTACGGTCCGATTTGCATAGTGAGTCGGGCACATTGGCCCTCCAGACTCACAACACGAGGCAAGTTTATAGTCATAAAATACAATAACAGAAGGGGGATGCTGTGATGTTTAACAGGTGGAAAATCGGGGGCAGAATATTTTTCGTGAGCTTTATCCTGGTGTTGATGGGAGTAATATGCTCATCGTATGTGGCGATTTATTTCTTCGTGGAGGCAATGAACAGCGAGATGGACAACACGCTTGAGATCGCCACCGATGGAATAATCAAGGAGTTTGAGCTTCAGCTGGAAAAAATGAAGGCATTGGGGGAGGTTATCAGTGAAAAAACGGACATTATGCGGTACATACAGTATAAGGACGTCAACGCGCTGAATCGGGAGTTGATATCGTATCTCAACATATCGGAACTCGATACTATAACTGTAACCGATGAATTTGGGACAGTCATCAGCAGACCGCACGCGCAAGACAGAACGGGAGACAACATCTCATCGAAGGGTTACATCGCGCCAGCGCTCTCAGGCGGGATTTCCACAGTGCTGGAGCCTGGAACCACGATAAAGCTCGGGATGTTCTACGGGTTTCCCATAACGCATAACGGCAAGGTCCTCGGGGCTGTGGCGATCGGCGTGAACCTCGCCAACCCGGATATGCTCGATCACTTGAAATCCATGTACCGATCCGAGGTAACGCTGTTTTTTGGAGAAAAACGCATCAGCACCACAATCATGTCTGACGGTCTCAGAATAGAGGATGACGCCGAGCCGGATATCGTCCGGCATGTCATTGACAATGGGGAATCTTTTTACGGAGTGGTGGACATTGCTGGCACATCCTACAGGACTGAGTACAAACCATTCAAGTTCAAGGGGAAAAACGTCGGAATGGTCTCGGCCTCGATTTCCGTTACCGATTTGATGGACACGATCAAGACCGTCATCTACCACGTCATGCTCTTTTCCGTGCCGGTCACGCTAATTGCGCTTGTTTTGACACTCATGTTCTCGAGAAAAATAAGCGGGCCCATGAAACACATGGTCTCCCTCGTAAAAAAGATCGAGAACGGGGATCTGGCGGTGTCGGATGCGGATTTCAGATATATGAGGAGGGATGAAATCGGAGATATCTTCGGCGCTCTGCGGGAGAGCATTCGCGCGCAGGTGGAGTATATAAGCGGGGCCAAACACTCCGCAAAACTGGTATCGGAGGGAGCTGACAGTCTCTTTGCCTCTTCGGAAGAGCTGAACAGCATGGCGGAGGATTTGAAGCACTCCGCAGTAAATATAGCGCAGATAGCGAGTGACACCCACGCATCGACGCTTAACGCATCCAATCACCTCAAGGATGTATCCGAAAAATCGGATGGAGTTCTAAAGACGGCGTCCGACGGCGCCAGGGTGCTGAACGATGTCTTATCCCAGACGAACTCGTCTGTCGGCAGCCTGACTGAAGCCCTCGGCGAAATGGAGTACGTCATGCGGATGGTCTCGGACAACCAGGAACACATAAGGTCATTGGGAACATCAATAGGCGAAATATCCGGCTTCATCTCCGTGATAAGCAACATTGCGAGCCAGACGAACCTGCTCGCTCTGAACGCCGCGATCGAGGCCGCGCGGGCGGGCAGTCTTGGAAGGGGATTTGCGGTGGTTGCGGAGGAGGTCCGCAAACTCGCGGAGGAATCCGCAGAGGCCGCGTATCGCATAGGCGGGATAATAGAGCCGATACAGTCGAAGGCCAATATAGTGATAGAAGACACGTCTCAAACCGTGGCGGACTTGCGCAGGGCAATGGAGAAGATGACCTCGGCCAAGAGTGAGTTTGTATCCTCCAAGGACAATATGGCTCAAGTCAACGATATGATGCGGCAAATAGTCACCTTGATGAGTGAGCAGGCTGCGTTCAGCCATCATGTCTCCGATTCCATCGAGAAACTCTCGCATGAGATGGAAAAATTGAGCGATAACATGGAGCAGATAGACTCCGACGCCTCCAGCACACTGCACGCATCGATTTCAGTCTCCTCGACGGCCGAGACGATGCAGGATCTGTCCGAGACACTCGGAAAAATGCTCTCGCGCTTCAAAATACAGGAGAGCCTCCCGGAATGACAGGGCAGCCGAACGGCTCATCCAGTTCGTCATGGAAGCACGAAAGGTGATGATTAAAACCTCTCTGCCGTTCTTCTGCCCTGTTTTTTCTGTCGTCCCCCGGCTTGACCGGGGGACCCATACATTCCCCTCATGGTCCATGCACATCCGTGGGTCCTCCGGTCAAGCCGGAGGACGACAGGTAGCGTCAAGCCAGTGGATGACGCGGGATGTCAAACCGAAGGCGGCCTTGAGGCTCTTTCTGGAAATCTCCTCCCGCGAGCGCATGGAGCGCCAGGATATAGCTCATGGCTCCAAAGCCGGTTATGACGCCTGCGCAAACCGGGGCTATGACCGAAACTCGCCTGAATTCCTCCCGCGCGTGAACATTCGACATATGCACCTCCACCACCGGTGACCTTATCGCGGCAATGGCGTCGCGTATGGCTATGCTGTAATGGGTGTAGGCGCCGGCGTTGAGAATAACCCCGCAAGACCCCTCTGCGCCCTGTATGGCCGACACCAACTCCCCCTCGGAGTTGCTCTGAAAGAACTCGCACTGCGCGCCCAACTCCGCCGAGGCGCTCTCGATGCGGACGTTAATGACATCTAGCGTCTCGAGGCCATATTTCTCAGGTTCCCTCAGCCCCAGCAAATTCAGGTTGGGCCCGTTTATGACAATTACTCGCTTCATCCCGTGTTCCTCATCAGGAATTTCTGTAACAGCCGATCACCTCAAAATACTCGCAGGCGGCGGCAGCCTGTTTGAGCGCGGAGATGGTATCATGATCCAGGACATTGCCGGCTAGCTCGATAAAGAAGCGATACTGTCCGGCGGCAGCGGGACGAGACTCGATCCTCTGCATATTTATGCCTTGAGCCATAAAGGCCATCAGAGTCTCACAGAGCGCTCCCGCGCGGTGCTCCGTCGAGAACGTTATCGAAATGAGGTCGCTCTGCTCGTCATACTCAGGCTCTGACGCTATCACGACGAAGGATGTTCTGTTGCCGTCCGAATCCATGATATCCGGGGCCAGAATATCCAGATCGTTCAGCTCCGCCGCCCTGCGAGATCCTATCGCGGCTGTCCTGCCGCTGTTGGAACGAGAGGCGGTCTCCGCCGCCACCGCCGTATTGCGGCACGCTGTCAGATCCCACGCGCGACCGCGCAAGAAGCGGCTGCACTGCCTGAATCCCTCCGGATGAGACAGAACCTCCCGAACATCAGAGATTGTCAAACCGTGCGGCGCCAGCAGACACTGGCGTATATCTATCCAGGTGCGCCCAACGATAAAGCACCCGTATTTCCGAAGCAGGTCATAAGTCTCGCCTATCGCTCCGGTCTGCGAGTTCTCGATCGCGACGACGCCGTAGTTGGCGCGTTTTTCCTTGACGGCCAGGAATACGTCCTCGAAGAACTCGACCTGAGTGCGAGACGCGTCCGGGAACAGCTTCATCAGCGCCTGCTCGCTCCATGCGCCCGGCACGCCCTGATACGCGCAAACGATGTTTTGCCTTATGGGCTCACGCGCCGGCGGCAGGAGAGGCATCTCGCTGTGGAATATTTTGGCTCGCTGGCGCTCGCGAGACAGGGCGATAATCGAGCGCATCAGAAGCGATGTCTCGCTTCGCAGCTCCTCTCCGGCCATAGACACAGCGCGGTTCACGACCTCCTGTTCGCGAGACGCGTCCTGAATGGGCATGTTGTCCTTGACCTTCACCCCGGCCATCTGGAGCGAAATATCCATCCGCTCCTTGAAGAGGGGTATCAGCCTTCCATCTATATCGTCGATGCGCTTCCGCAGCTCTGTAAGTTGTTCCTTGACGCTCACGTCACTCACTCCTGTCATCCATTATTATTTTATGCATCCTCGTCACACACTGCATCAGATTGTCGAACAGAAAGGGCGTGATGGACTGCTGTCCGTCGCAGAGCGCCTTTTCCGGATGGTTATGCACCTCTATCATGAGCCCGTCCGCGCCGGCGGCGACCGCCGCCATAGCCATAGGGCAGACCAGGTCCCAGTGGCCGGTGCCGTGCGACGGGTCGACGACCACAGGGAGATGCGACTTCTTTTTCAGCACCGGGACTGCTGATATGTCGAGTGTGTTGCGGGTGGCGGTCTCGAAGGTGCGTATGCCTCGCTCGCAAAGTATGACGGGGCTCTTACCCCCTACCAGAACATAGTCCGCAGCCTGGAGCATCTCGTCTATCGTGCATGCCGCCCCCCGTTTGAGCAGGACCGGCTTGCCAAGCTCTCCAACTTCGCGCAGAAGGGGGAAGTTCTGCATATTTCTGGCGCCTATCTGAATGACGTCGACGTCCCTGGCGAATACGTCGCAGTACTCAGGCGACATGATCTCTGTGACTATTGGGAGGCCAGTCTTTTCCCTGGCGATTTTCAGGAGGTTCAGGCCATCCAGTCCAAGTCCCTGGAAGGAATAGGGCGAGCTGCGGGGTTTGAACGCGCCGCCGCGCAGAAGCGAAGCCCCTGACAGCTTCACGTCGCGCGCTATGGACAAAATCTGCTCCTCGCTCTCCACGGAGCACGGGCCAGCTATAACGGCAAGTCCTCCTCCGCCGACGCAAACCCCTCCCGGCAGCTCCACAACAGTGTCCCTCGGGTGAAAGCGCCTGCTCGCCAGCTTGTAAGGCTCGGACACCTTCATCACCCTCTCCACGAACTCATAGCGCGTGGCCATCTCCGGGGGCAGCATACTTGTATCCCCCGCAAGCCCGATCATGCGGGTCGTCTCACCCTGTATCTCCTGAATTATAAGCCCATTCTTCGACATTTCATCCTTGATCAGAGCGATCTGTGCTTCGGTGGCCTCTGGCTTCAATATAATAATCATTTTACCAACCTCTCCTTTATAACTTTATATAAGTTGCCTTTGTCAATATTTATATCTAAAAAATCGAGAAAAAGTTCGTCAGCAAGTATCGCCTGATAAATAAGCATTCCAAGGCCGTTAATGGCGGCATATCCCAGCTCTCTGGCGCGGGAGAGCAGAGCCGTCTCGGCAGGATTGTAGACCAGATCGCAGACCAGCGCTCCGCGAGGCAGGCATCCCAGAAAATCGAGCGACGTGAAGTCCTCTCCCGCCCCTCTCATGCCCAGAGGCGTCGCGTTTATCAGAATATCCGCGCACGCAGCCTCGATCGACATCACGGAGTCCGTCATCTCACCGCATACTACGTTATACGGCGCTTCGCCCTCGATACAGGAGGCTATCACCCTGGCGTTCTCGACTCTGCGCGCCAGAATCGCGATGCTCGAAGCGCCTGAGCGCGCGGCCTTGAGCGCAACCCCTCTGGCAGCTCCTCCGGCGCCTAAAATCAGGATGCGCCTGCCGTTATAGTCATAACCGATCTCTCTGAGGGAGTCGAGCAAACCGCTCATATCAGTGTTGAAGCCGCTCAGCCTGCCATTCCGGACCAACACAGTGTTGACTGCGCCGCAGGCTTCGGCGTCGGGCGCCACCGTATCCAGGAGCGGGATTATATCGCTCTTGTGCGGTATGGTCACGTTGAAACCAAGCAGATTCGACTTGCGCGCGCGGGACACGAAATCCGGCAGCATCCCGCGCGGCACGCGAAGAGCTTCATACTTCGCCGCAATGCCCAGTGAGTCGAAGACCGCCGTGTGTATCTGAGGGGATAACGTGTGGGCTATTGGATCTCCTATGACCGCATAGCCATCCGGGAGCTTGCCCCAGAGCGCGCGCGTCATTTCGAGCAGATCAGCGAGCGCGTGCGGCAGGTCGCGGTTGTTGCTCACCACCGCATCCGCTGTGGAGAGATAGAGTTTCCTGCGGACGCGCTCCAGCTCGTATAACTTGCCCTCGTCGGTCAGAAGCGGTCTGCTGCTGTCACATGCTATATTGCTCAGTATGAGCTCGGCGGGGCGGTCCAGAAATATGACGAAACCGCGTTCCCTGAGCGCCTGTACGTTGTCCGGGCGCATGACCGCGCCTCCGCCTGTCGCGATCACAGAGGGCTCGGCCAGGGCCAGGGATGAGCGCACCGCAGCCGCCTCCAGGTCGCGGAAGAACATTTCGCCGTGCTGTTCAAAAATACGCTGAATCGTCATACCGGTCGTGCGCTCCACTGTGATATCGATGTCGATGAACGGCATATCGAGTTCATTTGCGAGCATCTTCCCGAGGGTGGATTTGCCGCAGCCGGATAATCCGATCAGGGCGATATGTTTCATTGCGGAGTCACTCCATTCGATGACACAGCAAGCATTGCGTCGAGCGAACATATGGCGAGGCACGACTCTATCACCGGCACGGCGCGAGGCACTATGCAGGGATCGTGGCGTCCTTTTACCCGAATGGCCGTCCCGCTCATCGTCCTTGAATCAACGGACTCCTGTTCGAGTGCTATTGACGCGGTGGGCTTGATTGCGACCCTGGCTATGAGAGGCATTCCGTTCGTTATTCCCCCGAGAATGCCTCCGTTGTGGTTTGACCTTGTCAGTATCGTTCCATTCTCGACATACAGAGGATCGTTGGCCTCGCTTCCGCGCATCGCCGCTATCCGAAAGCCCGCTCCGAACTCCACTCCCTTCACCGCCGGCACAGAAAAGAGCAGTGAGGCGATCCCGCTCTCCATAGATCCGAAGAATGGCTCGCCAAGCCCGCCGGGGAGACCGAACACTGCGGCCTCGACAATACCTCCTACGGAATCGCCCGCATCCTTGGCCTCTTTGATGACGTTCTTCATCGCGTCCGCGGAGCCGATGAAGGATGGAAAACCAAGTCTGGCTATCTCTCTATATTCGTCAATGGAAGGAGATGTCCTCTCGTCGGATACCGGACCGATGGCTACGATCCGCGCATACGCCTCTGCTCCGCGCCGCAGAAGAATCTGCTTCGCTATGCTTCCGGCGAACACCAGCGGGGCGGTCAGTCTGCCGGAAAAATGCCCGCCCCCTCGCATGTCGGCATGTCCCTTGAACTTCAAAAGCGCTGTCCAGTCGGCGTGTCCGGGGCGCAGATGGGAATCATAGTCGGACGAGCGCGCATCCGTGTTGCGAATTATGCAGCAGACCGGCGAACCTGTCGTTTTGCGGCCATCGAGACCGCTCAGTATCTCCAGGGCGTCCGTCTCGCGCCTGGCTGTGGAGAGTTCATCGTGACCTGGAGCGCGCCGCCTCATATCGCTTGCCGTCTCATCCAGGTCGATGACCTCTCCCGCGGGCAGTCCGTCGACCACAATGCCGACAGCCATACCGTGAGATTCTCCAAAAATGGACATCTTTACTCTGTTTCCCCATACGTTCATGATCTGTCCCCCTCAAAATCTCTCCAGAAACCAGGATAGGATTTATTGACGCTCTGCCACCCCGAAAGCAAGACAGGCTCGTCGCAGCGTATGGCCGCCAACGCCATTGACATGGCGATGCGATGGTCGCCCCAGGAGTCCGCATGACCGCCCTTCAGGCCAGAAACACCGGTTATGACAAGCGAGTCGCCGGACTCCTCGATATTCGCCCCGAGCGCGCTGAGCTCCGTCCTGAGCGCGCTCAGTCTGTCGCTCTCCTTCAGGCGCAGGCGTCCTGCGTTTACTATGCGGCTCACGCCGTCGCAAAAACAGCAGAGAGTCGCTATGGGCGGGACCAGGTCCGGTATCTCTCTCGCGTCCACCGTGATGGGGGAGAGGAGGTCGGCATCGATGGAGACAATTTTGCGTCCCTCTCCGTCTTCGCTCCATAAGACCTCAGCCCCCATATCGCGAAGAACTCTCAGGATAGCCATGTCGCCCTGAAGGCTGTCAGGATTGAGTCCCGCTACCCTGACGTCACATCCCAGCGCGGCCGACGCCAGAAAAAAAGCCGCCTGAGAATAATCGGTCTCAATCCTGCAAGCAGTGGGGCGATAGTTCGCCCCCCCCTTGACCATATAGCCGGCGGCTGACCTGCCGACCTCGACTCCGAATCGCCTCATGATATCTATCGTCAAATCCACGTATTGCGCGGACTCGAGCTGAGTAGTGAGGCGTATTTCACTGTCTCCCTCCAACAGCGGCAGGGCAAAGAGCAGGCCGGATACAAACTGTGAGCTGACATCCCCCGGCAGGTTGTATACTCCGCTCTTAAGCCGCCCGCGCGCAACTATCCTTTCCGGCGCCCGGATAAGGAGGGCGCCCATCTCCGGGAATATTTGCGCGTATGCGCCAAGCGGCCGGTCGAGAAGCCTGCCATGCCCGGTGAATATCGTCTGTCGCTCGTCAAGCGCGGCAATGGGCAGAAGGAAACGCAGTGTGGACCCCGATTCTCCGCAGTCCACGGTTCGAACGGAGTCACGCGATGCGTCGGGTTCTCCGGCAGAGCGAGCGACCCGAAGTGTATCTCCGCAAATGTCTGTATCCACGCCCCGGAGCGCCTCGACGCCTCTTATCGTGGCCTCTGTATCGAGGGAACGGGAGAAGTTCTCGATGACGCTCTCTCCTTGAGCCAGGCTTGCGCAGATGACGGCTCTGTGAGTGAGGCTCTTCGACGGCGGCGGCGTTATAACGCCCTTTGGGAACCGGCTTATTATCTTTATATCCTCCATTTTCGTTTCACCTCCCTTAAAAGTCCCTCGATCTCCGCAATAGTTGTCTGATGGACGAATGCCTCGCCGATACGCCGCAAAAGCACCATTTGAACCGCGCCGCCGAGACTCTTTTTGTCGCTCGCCAGCATGGGCGGGAGTCCGAAGATATCTCCCGGGTATCTGGTCTCGAGCCCACAGTGCGCAAGTGTGTTTTGCAGCTCATCGGTTACCCCGGACTCCGTGGCCCCCATGACCTCCCCAATAGCGGAAGCCAGCGCCATGCCGAACGCAACGGCCTCTCCGTGGCGATACGCGTCGAAGCCGGTCTGTTTCTCGATAGCGTGGCCCAGCGTGTGCCCAAAGTTGAGGATCATGCGCTCTCCGAAGTCAAGCTCGTCCCGCTCCACAATATCACTCTTGATGCTGCAGCACTCGTGGATGATCTCCGAGAGATCGGGCTCACTGGATGATGACAAACTATTGAACAGAGACATCGAACGAATCGCCCCATACTTGACAACCTCAGCCATACCGCATCTAACCTCGCGCGCCGGGAGAGTCCGGAGCGTTGACGGGTCGATGACGACCAGCTTTGGCTGATAGAAAGCGCCTGCGAGATTTTTCCCCTGCGGAAGGTTAATGCCTGTTTTTCCGCCGACGCTGGAGTCCACCTGAGCGAGAAGCGTCGTCGGGATCTGAACGAAGCGGACTCCTCTCATCCACGTTGCCGCAGTGAACCCGCACAGATCTCCGATGACTCCGCCGCCGAATGCCGCAACCAGGCCAGAACGAGTGAGCTTCATCCGCGCAAAGGATTCGTAAAGGTTCTCCAGTCCCCGCATCGACTTATTGCCCTCGCCCTCTGGCAGCACGATAGGCTGAAAGTCAATGCGCGCGCGATCCATAGATCTGCTCAAGCTGTCTCCGTGATACCTCCAGACATTTTCATCCGTCACGACTGAAACCGCTTCATTCCCGCTCCAGAGCGGCTTCAGCAGATCTCCCGCGACATCCAGCATATTGTTCCCTATGACTATGTCGTATCCGTTGTCCTTCAATTTCACGGTGAGCTTATGTGAGCATTCGAGAGGATTCACCTCGTCAACATCTCCCTCTTGTTCCGTCCGGCCCTGTCGAGTATGGAGAACAGCTCCGTCTCGTCCCCCGATTCCAAGGCGCCGCGCACGCGGCTCAGGTCATTTATGTAGCAATCAAGGCGCTTTAAGGTGTGGGCTTTATTGTCCATCAAAAGCTCCGTCCACGCGCCCGCGTTGATATCCGCGATGCGTGTGCAGTCCCGAAACGCGCCGGCCGTGAATGCACCGGTCATGCCCGTGTGGAAATCCATGCAAAGCCCTGCGGAGGCAATATGCATCAGGTCGCTGGTGTAGGCGATGATTGCGTCGTGTTCGTCCGGCGGCGTTACCGCGATTCGAGTCGCCCCTATATAATCGGCCATCTCCCTCATGAGCGATACGCTCTCCTGTTTGCTTCCCGGCAGAGGCGTAATTATCAGCCCCGAGTTTCTGTATATCGCGGGGTCCGCATTGTCAAAACCGTCGCGCTCACGGCCCGCCATCGGGTGAATGCCGACGTAGTCGACGCCGTCAGGCAGCAGCCCGTCGATCTTCGCGTATAGTCCGCTCTTCACGCCGCAGATATCGCTCACAACCGCTCCGAGGCGAAAGAAGCCCGCATTTTCCGCGATTATCCCCGGTATGTTGTGGGCGTATACGCAAAAAATAACCAGGTCCGAGCCCTCGATAGCACACCGCGCGACCGTCGAAGCCGATTCCACCAGCCCCGACTGCTCCGCCCTCCGGCACACATCCTCCAAAATATCGACTCCCACTATCCTGGCGCCGCGAAATCCGTTCAGCGCTCCGGCAAGTGAAGCCCCCATCAAACCAAGTCCGATAATACATATCCTGCAGCTCATCTCATCCTCCAGACTCACAGACAACAAAAAGCCGGGGTCCGCAGTTCGGATCCCGGCTTCACATGCTGAATTGCGCTTAGTCGTACTTTTTATTTACGTTACATCACGACAAGCACAAATCCCAGGCAAAGCGGGATCCGTGCGGGTAAAGGAGAACATCGCGATATAAGAGTACTGCAGCCTATGATCTTTTGCCGTATAACTCTTCATATCCCTGTGCCTCCTTTGTCGTAGTTTTTTATCGCTCTCACATAATGTAAGCTTACACGATGCATGAATTTATAAACCAGAAAATCTTATTTGTCAAGCTCCAGCGCGGTGATTGTCGCTAACCAGTGATATATTGCCCGCGCGCTTGATTTTTGTATATTACGGTGTTATTCTGTAAATTATAAAGATTGCACATGTATGTTAATTTTGCGCGATATGTCAGAAAATTGTAATATTTTCTGCTCAGCATGCTTACGGGAAGTGGGGGGTGGATAGTTTTTGACAGTGATCTGTGGAGAACAGAGCGTGGTGTGACGGAATGCGGTATCTGGATTTGTCTGTAATTTGAGGATGCAAGTGAATACTTGACAGGGAGGCGTATTGCATGATGAGAAAATCGGTCAGTCAATTATGTACAATAACAGCGCTCATAATTGCTTTAACAGTCATTCCGGCTATAGGCGCCCATGCGGCGGCCAGTAAGCCCGTTATCGGCGGCGAGAACGGGCTTGTGGTATCGACGCACTGGATAGCCGACGCGGTGGGGCAGAAGATACTCGATGACGGCGGCAACGCCATTGACGCTGCGGCTGCGGTTGGTTACGCGCTGGCTGTGGTTCACCCGACGGCTGGAAACATAGGCGGAGGCGGTTTTGCGGTCATACATCTGGCGAACGGAGAGACCAAGACGCTGGACTTCCGCGAGATGGCTCCTGCGGCGGCTTACAGAGAGATGTACTTGAGCACGGACGTAACTCAGCCGCGCAAGTTTTATTTCAAGGACGGCACTGAGATGGGCAATGAAAGCCTGTTCAGCTACAAGGCGGCGGGGGTTCCCGGCTCGGTGGCGGGCTTCAACGAGATGATATCCGAGCACGGCACAAAGTCTCTGGCGGAGATCATCGGACCATCCATCAAGCTGGCTCGGGAAGGCTTCAAACTTACTGCCGGCGGAGCGTCCTCGCTTAACGGCAGCGCGAGATACTTCAACGAGTTCGACGGCTCAAAGAAATACTTCACCAAGGCCGACGGAACTCCGTTCGAGACAGGAGAGCTGTTTGTGCAGTCGGACCTCGCGGATACTCTTCAGCGCATTGTGGACAACGGAACAGACGGATTCTACAAGGGCAGGACTGCGGAGCTGATCGTGGAGGATATGCCCAAGTACAACGGCATCATGACCCTTCAGGATCTGGCTGACTACAGGGCTGTCTGGCGCGACCCTGCGCAGGGAACATATCGCGGATACAAAATATTCTCCATGTCGCCTCCAAGTTCAGGCGGCACCCACATAGTGCAGATACTCAACACAATGGAGAACGCCGATATCGGTTCTCTGGGGTTTGCCGCTGCGGCTACGGTTCACATCATGGTCGAGGCGATGCGTTACGCTTATGCCGATCGCTCGGAGTACATGGGCGACCCGGACTACGTGGATGTCCCGGTGGCACAGTTGACCGACAAGGATTACGCGAAGTCCATTTATGACGAGATAATCTCCTACGACAACGCGCATGGCGGACCGCGCGCGAGGCCCAGCAGCGAGATCAATCCGGGGCTCGGCCCGATTCACGAGGGCGAGGAGACGACCCACTATTCGGTGATAGACAAATGGGGCAACGCGGTCGGCGTAACCTACACCATCAACATGGGCTATGGCTGCAAGGTGGCGGTTGACGGAGCGGGCTTCTTCATGAACAACGAGATGGACGACTTCATGAGCGTTCCTGGAGTTCCGAACGGCTTTGGGCTGATTCAGGGCGAGGCCAATAACATACAGCCCGGCAAACGTCCGCTGTCGTCGATGTCTCCCACCATTGTTCTGAACCCCGACGACAGCATTTACATGGTGGTGGGCAGCCCCGGCGGTTCAACCATCATCACCACTGTTCTTCAGATAATATCCGACGTCATCGATCACAGCATGACCATCAGCGAAGCTGCGGCCGCGCCGCGTATTCACCATCAATGGTATCCTGAAAGGGTCACTTACGAGAAGAACGGCCTCACGAATGACACGATCAGGATCCTGTCCGATGACATGGGTTATCAGCTCGCCTTGACCACCCAGGGCGACGTAGACGCCATTCTGGTCGACCCGGAAAGCGGCGTGATCTACGGCGCGCATGATCCAAGGACGTACGACGTTCCTCCGGCGGAGGATATCGATCTCGACCCGGGCACAGACGACGGCGGCGGCGGTTCAGGCGGCAGCTGTGACGCGGGCCAGGTCGGGTTGGCGGCGCTTGCCCTTGCGGGCTTCGTAGGCTTCGCTGCCGCCAGGAAGCTGGGGAAGCGCTGATTTAGATAACATACTGCCGCAATTAGTGTTCTTTAATGTACGTACAGGGCATGTAAATATGCCCTGTACGCGATAATGGGAGATGGATAGTATGGGATATGAATGGGATCCAAGCCTGGAGACCGGGCATGAGACGATTGACAGCCAACATAAGCAGTTGATAGTGGCCGTAAACAACATTTTTGACGCTTGCTGCCGCGGCGACGGGGATGTCGAGATCATCAACACCCTGGATTTTCTGAACGCCTACATCGTTAAACATTTTTCCGACGAGGAGAACATCATGCTCGAGTACAGCTACCCCGATTATGAATATCACAGACGTTATCATGAGATGTTTAAAGTCGATGTCCGTAATATGACGAAAAAACTGAAGCAGGAAGGCGCCAACGAGCTGCTTGTGGAGGAGGTTCTTCACAGCATTACCGACTGGCTGCTCAACCACATCAAGGGAGACGATTTCAGGCTAGCCACCTATATATTAGCAGTGGCCGTCAATAAAAAATAGTATGCCTCCACTGTCAGTCTTCGCGCGCCCCATTCTGTCGTCCTCCTGTCAAGCCGGAGGACGACAGAATGGGGCGATTCAGACATGGTTGATAGGTCGGTCAGTTCATGAGTTCCCGAATCTTATCCAGCGGCAAGCTGGCGCTCTCCGCGATGATGTCCGGCGACACGCCGCACTTCAGCAGGTTGCGGGCTACTTCGAGCTTGCCTTTTTCCATGCCGCGCTGTTCGATCTCAGCCGCCGAGTCCCTCAAAATCAACGGTATATACATGGCATTTCCCTCCTCGCTCTGTTGTTCCAAAAATTCTTTGAATTGCCTTATAAGCCCTTTGTCTTTCATATTTATAATGCGCTCGGTAAATAGAAGCAAATCGCGCTTGTCATTCAAGCTCCATCCGCGTTCATCCAGAAGCTCTACCGCCTTGCGGAGAAAGTTGAATTTTTGGAGTTCTTCTTTCGCTTGCAACGCGAATTTTGCTGCATAGAGGACTATATCTATCGGATTTTCGCTCGAAGTCAGCTCATCGTCGTCCAACTCCGATAGCACGAGATTATTGTATTTGTAGGTGATCTCCGTGCCATAGCGGGAGCGAGAATAATAAGCGGTTTCTTCGGTCGGACGTTTGTCGGTGATGACCGCTAAAGCCGCCGGCTCCCTGCGATAATGTCCATATATAAGACACCTGTAATGATTCATGCGCTCGCAAAGATTCCCGCCACCGCGTCCTTGAAACTCCAGGTGAAGGATAATTCGCTCGACGGAACCATCCTTCAGCGGAACCTCCATAAGAAGGTCCGCGAAATGCGGGCTCGTGTGTATTTCAGGGTCCGCCGTGTTCAGTATGTCAATGAACTCCTTATCGAGCGGACGCGGCTCATGTTTTCTGTCGGCGTCCTCGTAAAGCTCGGGAATGGCTCTCAGGAGAAGAGAATAGAAAAAACGATCTACAAGCCCCTTCCATAATCCATCGTTATCGAAACGTTCTGTCTTTTTTTCATCGCCAATGATATCGGCGTCTTGTGTATCACAGTTTACCTTGTCCGTCTCCAATGCGTGTCACCTCTTTGCGAAACGATTATACTTTATTTTGACGGCGCCTGTGAAGCCTCAGAGCACTCGTTCCGCATTGCGTGTGAATGCTGTTTTTTCTCTGCCACCCTCCATGTTCCCCGGTGAAGACCATGTGGTCCTGTGTGAAGCGGTGAGATGTCAAGCCGGAGGACGACAGAATGGGGCGATTCAGACATGGTTGATAGGTCGGTCAGTTCATGAGTTCCCGAATCTTCTCCAGCGGCAAGCTGGCGCTCTCCGCTATGATGTCCGGCGACACGCCGCACTTCAGCAGGTTGCGGGCTACTTCGAGCTTGCCTTCGAGTTTGCCTTCGAGTTTGCCTTCGAGCTTGCCTTTTTCCATTCCGCGCCTTTCAATTTCCGCAGCCTCTTCTCTTTCGCCCATGCGTATATACACAATTTTCCCCTCCCTGCTCAGCTGTTCTCTGTATTCCACGTATTGTTTTTCCAAATTTTTGTCTTTCAGGTGCAAAATCCGCTCTATGAAAAGAAGCAAATCTCGTTTATCGTCCCGGTTCCATCCGCGTTCGCCGAGAAGTTCGAGCGATTTGCGAAGGTAATTGTATTTCTGGAGTTCCTTTTTACTCCTCGCCGCGCATTTAGCCGCGTAAAGAACGAGGTCTATCGGATTTTCGCTTGAAGCCAGCTCGTCGTCGTCCAACTTCGACAACGTGAGATTATTATACTTGTATACCACCTCGGTGCCATAGATTTTGTTCGAATAATATGACGGTTCCTTTTTTGGCCGCTTGTCCGTGACGATCGCCAGGGCGACAGGTTCCCGCCTGTAGTGCCCGTAAATAAGACAGCGATAATGGTTCATCCTCTCCGCCAGATCGCTGCCGCGCCCCTGCGCCTCGCAGTGCAGCAGGACCCACTTCGCCGCCCCATCCTTCAAAGGAACCTCCAGCACGAAGTCGGCGAAGTGAGGATTGGCGCGTATTGTTGGGTCGCCGGTGTTAAGTATGTCAGTGAACTCTTTATCGAGGAAGCGCGGTTTGGTCTCGATATCGGCGTCCCCGTAAAGATCAGGCAGGGCTCTCAAAAACAGCGGATAGAAAAATTTGTCGAGCAAATCCTTCCAGAAACCGTCGTTGTCGAAGTGGTATGCATCTTTCGCGCCGCCGGGAATATTGATGTTTTCATGGTTTATCTTGTCAGTTCGCAATGAGTTCCACCCCTTTGTGAAACAATTATATCTGATGCCATTCGCGGTTGTGGAGGCTCAAAAAACGTAATATCCGCAGATCATGAATAATTTGCCAGGCCTGACAGGATGCTTGCTGTGTCAAAAGACGACCCGCGAACATCCCCTTCATCCTGTGAGTACCGGAATGAGGTTGAAAAAGTAATTGAATTAATTGATCTTTGAGTCTCATTTTCGGCTAAAAACTAGTGACAAAACCACTTTGGTTTGCGATAATCCTCATTAGTTCTACAAATATCCATTGCAAAAATAGGGTTTAAGTCCTATTTTTGATTAAAAGCTAGTGACAGAACCGCTTGAATTTGTAATAATCCTCATAAATCTTCGTTGCCTCGTCAGAGCGGCGTTTGGATAACGCGTGAGGGGGCCTCGTGTTCGTTAATATAGGCGGGGTTGTGGGTGTACGGTTAGCTTTATTTTGCAATATAAATTTAGAAGGGGGTATCAGAAATGGTGAGTATGAAACGCAGTGGTAAGAGATTTATGGCGCTGCTCGTTCTGGGAGTTTTCATGTCCCAGTTGTCTCTTCCCGTCTGGGAGGGGACCGCGCGGGCCTGGGCCGACACGGTGGACGACCTCAACTTGAGGCCGCTGTCCAAGTCGGACGTAGGGAGCACTGAGACGGACGAGATAATCGGAGGGGGCAAGGGGAAGCCGAACGTGCTCTTCTTTATAGAGGCCTCGGCGGTCGCCAGCTTCTCGCCGAAGGGCGTCATGCCGCAGGTGATAATGCGGAAGGACCAGTCGACCAAATCCGACTGGTGGAACCACGATTCCGCCGACTGGTACAAGACGAGGGATCAGTTGGGTTATAAGGTCACTGACATCAACAACATGATGGCCCAGGCCACGTTTGGAATAGGCTCGCTTCCGGTAGCTTACGGCGGAAAATCGTTGGGTTATCTGTGGGAGAGGGCTCGCAGCCTGTACGGGCGCGACGTCGACACGACCAACAACTGGATACATAAGTCCGGCGCGACCCTGGCCGAGAACATCAAGAACAATGAGGACCGGTACTACTTCCCGTTCCTGGAGCCGAATCCGAAGCTGGGGGAGGCGTACAGCGGCGAGAACACGAGGCTCGCCAAGACGGGAACCCTCACTGCTACGATTGAGGTAGCGAGCACTTACGACACCTTTGCTCACTATAACACGATAAAACCGGAGAAGGCCTACCCTTATGCGCTGGTGTTCAAGGACCCGAAGTACTGGGAGAACGGCTGGGACAAGACCTCGCCGCCGACGGCGGACGACCTCGTGCCGAACGACAGCAAGATGTACCAGACGAAGCTCGTCCTCTGGCGGCTGCTGACGGAGAAGCCGGATATGTTCAAGGACATAAGGTTTGGCCTCGCCAGCACATTCCT
>JAISRE010000060.1 GCA_031273805.1 Synergistaceae bacterium
TGACATGATATTCCTCATATAGGTTACAAATTTTTGTTACCTATAATATAGCGAATCACATCCACCGTGTCAATAATACAGCAGAAAAACCATGCAAATTTTTAAAGGTTACAGAAAAAGGCGGGAATTACGGATAAATCGCGCCATCTTCCTCACTGGAGGAAGGAGGCAAAATGTCCTTCATATTTTTGAAACGCGTCATTGATCTCAATTATGTCGTCTTTAGGAGAAACAGTCCATCTGTATTTTCGCTTGCCATCGCACAATACGGCAACGTATGAGCGCCAACAAAAAATACTTCGACCGTCATGATGAATATCCCTGCCAGCAACGTAAAAATCAAGCACTTTTGCGAGAACTTCTTTTTTGCCGTCATCAGACAGAACCTCTTCCGGCATCACTCCTCGTCCAGCACTCGATATAGTGATCGTTTACAATACCCACTGCCTGCATAAAGGCGTAGCATATCGTTGGACCGACAAATGAAAACCCTCGCTTGCGAAGATCCTTGCTTATGGCTCTCGATATATCGGTCTCTGACGGAATAGAATCACCCGCATGAAAATTATTGATTATGGGTTTCCCCCCGACAAATCCCCAGATGTATTTGTCGAACGAGCCAAATTCCGCCTGAATCTCCAGAAAACGCGCGGCATTATTTATGGCCGACTTTATTTTCGCCCTGTTGCGGATGATTCCTGGATCTCCCATAATTCTCTCCACGTCTGCGTCACCGAGGTTTGCTACGACGCGAGCGTCAAAATCTGAGAAGATCCTCCTGTAGCCCTCGCGCCTTTTCAAAATTGAGAGCCATGTGAGCCCGGCTTGAGCGCCTTCAAGCGTCAGAAACTCGAATAAAAGAGTGTCGTCGTGGCACGGTATACCCCACTCTTCATCGTGATAAGCTCTGTAAATATCGCTCCCCTCACACCACAAACAACGTTTTTTGTCACTCTCGCATGGCATGTCGATCTCCCCTTAGGGAACCACTGATTTAACTAATCTTTGGTTACAATGAGTTATGATGGTCCACTAAAATCAGGACCACCATAGACAAGGACCCGTGCCCAGGCCGACACGGGTCCAATAGCTCAAATTTTAAGATATACTACTTTAGCTCTTTTACTCCTTTAATAACATCTTCCGTTATGTCCACGCCGCCAAAGTAAATCCAAACATTATTCATGACGACCGTGACTCCCCTTGCCTTCGCAACCTGCTCTATCACCTTGTTGATTCCCTCCATGATCGGGTTCATCACCCGCATTTCCTCTTCTCCGCTCTCCAGCCTCGCGATATCAATTATCTGCATTTTTTTATCGCGGCTTACCTCTTTTTCAGCTGCAGCTCTTGCCTCTGAAGTTTTATTCTTCACGAATTCATTGAGGTGTTTTTGCGACGTTTCATATTTCGGATGGGACATCAAAACACGCTGCGTATCTATAAATCCTATCTTATCCTGCGCGGCAAAGAGAGACGCCGCAGTTAAATTCAACAACAAGGCTGACAAAACAACCCATATTCCTATTTTCTTCAAAAACAAAACATCTCCTCCTTGGAATGTCCTAAAAAATCGCTGATTAAATAACCTTCGGCTGCAATGGACGTATTCGCTCGAAGAACATTTAATCATCGATTCCCTAAGAGTAATTTTACTTTAGAATAACAGTATGCTTTATAACATAATCAACGCAATGAAATTTTACCCCTTCAATCACAAGTTGTCCAGCATTCTGACGCAATGTCTATTTGCCGTATGAGGCTATTTTTTCCTATTTTATCAGGCATTTTTTAGCTGTTCCCACAAGGTCTGTCCGATTCAGCTTATAGAGCGCGCGCTCCACCAGTTTGCGATTACAGGGCATCCAATACTGCAGCATCGCCCTCTGCATGGCCTTCTCAGAGGGATCGCGGGCTACATACACCGGTTTCCCTGTGAGCGGATCGAGCCCGGTGTGATACATGCAGGCGGCAAGTGTGCCTGGAGTCGGGGTGAACTCCTGCGCCTGCTCCGGCCGGACTCCGGCGGCACGCATGAATTCAGCGAGTTCGAGAGATTCCTCCAGACCGCTGCCCGGATGAGAGGACATAAAATACGGCGTCAAGAACTGTTTTTTTCCCAGTTTGAGGTTGATCTCCCTGTAGGCCCTTATGAATTTTTCTGTCGCCCTGACCCCTGATTTCCTCATACATTTCAGGACAGGCTCAGACACGTGCTCCGGCGCTATCTTCAGCTGTCCGCTCACATGATTCATGCAGAGCTCCTCCAAAAATTCCATGCCATCCGGAGCGGCCATAATATAGTCATATCTCAGGCCGGAGCGAACGAAAACCTTTTTTACCCCGTCGAGCGACGCGACACTCCGCAGCAGCTCCATGTACTCCGAGTGCGACGGCTTCAAGCTTCGGCATATATCCGGGTACAAGCACGACCGCCCTCTGCAAGCGCCGTCAGTAAAGCTCTTTGCGCATGACCGCGCCCTGAAGTTTGCTGTGGGCCCCCCAACGTCGCTGATATATCCCTTGAAATCGGGCAGACGCGTCATGGCCTCCGCCTCATTCAGAATATTTTCCCTGCTCCTGCACTGGATGACTCGCCCCTGATGCAGCGATATTGCGCAGAACGAGCACTCCCCGAAACAGCCCCTGTGGCTCGTTATACTGAACTGAACCTCCGCAAAAGCCGGAACAGACTGACCGCCATATATGGGGTGAGGATTTCTTGCGTAGGGCAGAGAATAAATTTTGTCGAGCTCCGCTGTCGACATCGGCGGCGGCGGCGGATTCTGCGCCACAATCCACGCCCCCTGATCCTGAAAGAGGGCTCTTCCACTGGCAAAATTCTGCTCGTTGTAAAAAACGCGAAAGGCATCCGCAAAGAGCTTTTTATCGCACCTGACAGCATCGAACGACGGCAGCTCGATACCGTTACATTTATATTTCGCGCTGATGTCGTGAGTCCTCCAACAGGTTCCCGGAATATCATTTATTTCGCGAACCGGGACGCCGGAGGAGAGCTGACGGGTTATGCGTTCGATCTGCGTTTCAGCCATGCCATATATCAGCAGGTCTGCCCTGCTGTCCACGAGAATAGACCGACGAACCGCGTCAGACCAGTAGTCATAGTGGGCGATCCTTCTCAGACTCGCCTCTATTCCGCCGATTATGAGAGGCACATCCCCCCACAGCTCCCTGATTCTGTTGCAGTACACTATAACAGCCCTATCGGGCCTCCTGCCGGAGGCGCCGCCAGGCGAGTAGGCGTCCTGCCTTCGCCTGCGGCCGGGCGCCGAGTAGTTCGATAGCATGGAGTCGAGGTTTCCGGCGGAGACGAGCGCGCCAAGCCGGGGTTTGCCCATTCGCCCGAAATTCTCTGCGCTTCGCCAGTCAGGCTGAGCGACGACGCCAACCCTATACCCCAGAGACTCGATGAGGCGAGTCACGATTGCGTGTCCGAATGACGGATGGTCCACGTACGCGTCGCCCGCAACGCACAGAAAATCGAGCTCGTCCCAGCCCCTTGCCTCCATGTCCTTCCTCGATACAGGGAGAAATTTATGACCTTGCGGCGATCTTTCACGGGAGGCGTAATTTATAACACGTGTGCGATTTTTTCTCATAATCTCGTTATGCGTACAATTCCTCTCAAGTCCATTTTGTCGAGTATATCGCTTATCGGCAGACCGCTCTGCGGATGTATCCAAAGCGGCGCTATATCGCGCAGCGGCACGAGCACAAAGGTCCTTTCGGATAGTCTGGGGTGCGGTATGACAAGCGTATCATCGGCATATCGCAGATTCGCGTATGTAAGTATGTCTATGTCTATCTCACGAGGACCCCAACGTCCACGGGGAACGCGCCCAATCTCGGACTCTATGCTCTTGAGACCTTCCAACAGATCTTTGGCGGATAACTCCGTGTCTATCATAACACAGGCGTTCAAAAAAAACGGCTGCGACTCGACGCCCCACGGCGGCGTCTCATAGACGCAGCTCCTGCTTATAACAGATCCAACCCTTAACCCCATCATCTCAACCGCAATCCTGAGATTGCGGAGTCTGTCGCCGACGTTGGCGCCAAGCGACAGTGCGGCTTCGCTGCTCACATCCTCCGCCTCTTTACAGCCATAACCATGTCCACCACGCGTCTGTTGGGCTTGACGTCATGGACTCTGACTATGTTCACTCCCGCAAGCGCGGAGAGCGCGGAGAGCGCAAGCGTTCCCTCCAGCCGCTCGGACGGACTATCCCGGGAATCATCTCCCTGAACTGCCCCGATGAAGCCCTTTCTCGACGCTCCTATCAACATGGGCAGCCCCAGGCTCTCAAACGCGTCGAGATTGGCCATGATAGTCAGATTATCCTCCGCGCGTTTTCCGAAGCCCAGTCCCGGGTCTATTATTATCTGTTCACGCCTGACGCCTGCCTGCGTCATCATCAGTACGGACGACGCGAAGAACTCCATCAGCTCCGACAGAAGGTCGGTATACTGAGCGGACTTCTGCATGACATCCGGCGTCCCGGTCGTGTGCATTAAAACGTATGCAGCCCCGGATGAGGCTATCAGATCCTTCATCCTGACCGCCTCGCCGGGCAGCTTCAGCGCTGAGACGTCGTTAACTATATCCGCTCCGGCGTCGATGGCGGCAGCGGCCGCCAGCGCATGTCTCGTGTCCACCGATATCGGCATAGAGGGTCTCTCCTCACGTAAAGCCCTCACAATCGGGATCAGCGCCGCCAGCTCAGTCAGTTCATCGACTCCCAAAGAACCCGGACGGGTCGATTCGGCGCCTATATCTATGATATCAGCGCCCTCGTCAGCCATCTGCAGAGCGCGCCGCAGAGCATCATCCACATTCGGCGTCCGGCTTGCCTGATAAAACGAATCGCTCGTGACGTTTAAAATGCCCATCACGAGCGTTGCGCTCAAATCCAGAAATCGCCCTCCGAAAAGCGACACTCTCTCAGACACCTGTCATCTTTTCCTCGGCATTATGTGTATAGCGCGTGCGTCGACGTCCTCAATAGCCTCGCCCATGGCCTCCGAGAACGTCGGATGCGCGCGCATCACCTTCGACATATCTCTGACAGTCAGATGATTAGCTATCCCGGACGCAAATTCGCCTATCATATCCGTGGCTCTGGGACACATCATCTGAGCTCCAAGGAGAACATCGCTCTCCTCATGAAATACGACCTTGACAAATCCTCTCTCAGCCATCTCGATGACATTTTTGCCGTTGGCGGACATGACAAATTTTCCTGTTCTGCACGGGATGCCGCGACGTTTCGCTTCGTCTGCGGTGATGCCGACAGACGCGATCTCGGGGTCGGTGTAGATACACGAGGGAACGACGCTCAAGTCTATGGGCGCCGACTCGGAAAGCATCGCGGCCACCGCGCATACCCCCTGTGATGAGGCAAAGTGCGCAAGCTGCACTCCACCCTTAACGACATCCCCCACCGCGTATATGCCCTCGATCTCCGTCTCGAAGTTCTCATCGACCGGTATCATCCCTCGATCCATGCTGATCTCTATCCTCTCCGACAGGAGACCGTCAGTGTTAGCTCTTCTTCCGACCGATATGAGTACCGCGTCGCCGGTCACGCTCTCCGCCGTATCCTTTTTCTCGAACAGACACTTGAGACCGCCCTCGACGCTCTCGATGCTCTTAACTCCGGCAGCGGTGTGAATATGGACAGCCCTTCGCTTCAAAATCATCTGGAGGTTCTGCGATATCTCCCTGTCCATCGTGGGAATGAGACGATCCATAGCCTCGATTATCGTCACATCCGCGCCGAACGCGTTGAAGATCCCGGCAAACTCGACTCCGATCACGCCTCCGCCTATTATTGTGAGATGTTTATACAAAGTTCCAGACTTCCCCAGTATATCATCGCTGGTCAATACCCCAGGCAGGTCGGCGCCCGGAATCGAAAGCCTAGTCGGCATACCGCCAGTCGCGATCAGAATTTTATCCGCGCTGACGACAAAATCCCCAACACGCACTTGCTTTATTTCTCCGGCGCTCTCTATGACGGCGCGCCCTCGCATCAACCGAACCCCATTGCCCGCAAGAAGATCCTCCACTCCTGTGCGCAGCTGATTTACAACCTCGTTCTTGCGTTCATATACCTGCTCGATATTGAGATCGATGGAGCCCAGAGTAATTCCCATCCTGCGCGCGTTTTTAATCTCTCCCATGAGATGAGCCGCGTGCATCAGCGACTTCGTGGGCACACAACCGCGATTGAGACAGGTACCTCCGACCTCGGAGCGTTCCACGATCGCTGTCCTCATTCCAAGCTGCGCGGCTCTGATAGCCGCCACATAACCGCCAGGACCAGCTCCCACCACTACCAATTCGTAATCGGACATCTATTATTCGACTTAGCTCCTTTTTTTAAGCTAATCAAAATTATACCTCAGCTTTGGATGTCTTGCAGCATTTACCTCATCGGGCCTGCGAATAGGAGTGTGAATCGGCGCCTCACGCAACGACTCCGGTTCCTCGAGAGCTCGTTCATAGATACTCCTTAAAGCAGCTATCGCGAAGTCCATCGTCTCACGGGACTCGGTCTCCGTTGGCTCGATCATCAGCGCCTCCTTGACTATCATAGGAAAATACATCGTCGGAGGATGCATACCAAAGTCCAACAGGGACTTGGCCACATCCATAGCGGATACGCCATGTTCGCGTTTCAGACGTTCCAAAGAGAGGACAAACTCGTGCATGCACCCCCCGGGATACGCCACGTCGTAAATGCCGGACAGGTGTTTCATCATGTAGTTTGCGTTTAAAACGGCGTTCCTGGCCGCATCCCGAACGCCGTCCCCACCAATGGTGACGAGGTATGTAAGCGCCCTGAGCACTACGAGAAAGTTGCCATAAAACGCACCTACTCGCCCCACGCTGCGTGAAGGCGCGTCAAAGAAAAACTCGTCGCCTCGACGCGAGACATGCGGCGATGGGAGAAATCGCGCCAGTTCACTCTTGCAGCCTACCGCTCCGGAACCAGGCCCTCCGCCGCCGTGAGGCGTAGAGAAGGTCTTGTGAAGGTTCAGATGCATTACGTCAAAACCCATGTCGCCGGGACGCGCAACGCCCATAATAGCGTTGAGATTGGCCCCGTCATAGTAACAGAGTCCTCCGGCGTCGTGTATTATCTTTGTTATCTCGAGGATGTTCCTGTCAAAAATCCCCAGCGTGTTCGGATTCGTAAGCATAAGCCCTGCGGTGTCGGGACCGACCGCTTCGCGCAGAGCGTCGAGCGTCACGCACCCGCTGCCGTCTGAGGGGATATTTACCACCTGGAAACCTGTCATCGTCGCGGTAGCCGGGTTTGTTCCGTGCGCCGAGTCGGGAACAATTATCTTAGTGCGCGCGCTGTCGCCTCGTGATTCGTGATACGCTTTGATAAGCAGCACTCCGGTGAACTCCCCGTGCGCCCCGGCAGCAGGCTGAAATGTCATAGAGTCCATGCCGGTTATCTCACATAGCAGCCCCTCAGCCCTGGCCATTGCCTCCAGGCAGCCCTGCGCCGTATGTTCCGGCTGAAGCGGATGAATGTGCGTAAAACCCGGTAAATTTGCCATCTCGTCATTTATCTTAGGGTTATACTTCATGGTGCATGAGCCCAACGGATAGAATCCGTCGTTCACCCCGTGAGTGCGGCGCGCGAGTTCACTGTAGTGGCGCGATATATCAGGAGGAGACATCTCGGGCAAACGAGGCGATCCTGCGCGAGTCAGCGCGCTCGATATTTTTCTCTCAGGCACGTCAAGCTCAGGCAGCAACGGAAAGAATCTGCCCTGTCTGCTCTTTTCAAAACTCAGCTTCATCCCCTCACCGCCTCCCTTAAAATCGCAGTCAGCTCATCTATCTCCTCTCTGGTGTTCATCTCAGTCACGCACCAGAGTATTCCTCCATCCACCGGCAATCCACCCAGTATTCCGCGCGACTCGAGGCGTCGCAGCAGTGACTCGCTGTCCATTGGGCACGACGTTACGAACTCGTGGAAAAACTCGCCCTCATGCGCCAGTTCGAAGCCTTTTACAGCGGAGATCTGTTCAGCGGCGTAATGCGCCTTCGAAAAACAGTGGTCCGCAACCTGGCGCAGACCATGAGGACCCATAACGGTCAGATAGACCGATGCGGTGAGTGCGCAAAGCGCCTGGTTCGAACAGATATTCGACGACGCTCTCTCCCTGCGTATATGCTGCTCGCGGGCTTGGAGCGTCAGCACGAAGGCGCGTTTGCCGTCAACATCCACGGTCTCGCCCACTATCCTGCCGGGCAGATGCCGGGCCATGTCACTCGAAGCGGTCATAAACCCGAGATATGGGCCCCCGAAGGAGAGGGGCATACCAAGCGGTTGAGCCTCTCCAACCGCGACATCTGCACCGCACTCGCCTGGAGTCCTCAGCACTGCCGCAGCTATAGGGTTCACTCCCATCACGAACTTGGCTCCTCCGCTGTGAGCTATGCGGCCGAGCTCAGACGCGTCCTCGATGAGACCGAAATAATTGGGCTGCTCTATGTACACGCAGGCCACGGAGTCGTCCAACATGGCGGCAAGGCTCTCACCATCCGTAACGCCATCCCTGGCAGGGATTTTTTTGACCCCCGCGCCCGCCGCGTAACAGTATGTCTCGACGACGGAAATCACCCTGGGATTGGCTGCCTCGGATATGAGCACGACCGCGCGATTGCGCGCGCGGCACATCGCCGCTGCGGAGGCGGCTGCGGACGCTCCGTCGTAAATAGATGCGTTGGATGCGTCGAGGCCGGTCAACTCACACATCATGGTCTGAAATTCGAATATCGACTGAAGCGTGCCCTGGCTTATTTCGGCCTGATACGGCGTATAGCTCGTTACAAACTCCTCCCTGGAGGTTATCTGTTTGACAAGCGACGGTATATAGTGGTTATAAGCGCCGGCGCCCCGAAAGATGGAGGGGAATATACGATTTTCAGACGCCAGTCCTTCCATCATGACCCTCGCCCCATACTCGGATAACCCGGCCGGTATATTCAAATCCTCAAGCAGAAGCCCGGCGGGCAGACCGGCATACAGGTCATCCCACGACGAGACCCCGATTGCCCGCATCATTTCAAGCTGCTCGTCCTCCGTTGACGGGACGTAATATGCCATTACGCTACTCCCCCTCTTCGCAGTATTTCTCGTAATCCTCCGCGCTCATAAACTCCTCTCTTTCCGTAATCTCCCCCACCTCGAAGAGCCATGCGCCGTATGGATCGGAGTTGACGAGCTCAGGCGCGTCAAGAATCTCGTCGTTTACAGCGGAGACCTCTCCGGCGACCGGACTGAAGATATCCGATACCGCCTTGACCGACTCGACATCCGCTATGCGCTCGCCCATGATTGCCTCGTCGCCGACCTCCGGGAGATTGACAAAGACAAGGTCCCCAAGTTCATGTTGAGCGTAGTCCGTTATTCCGACGCGCGCGGTCTTTTTGTCAAGCGCCCGCACCCATTCATGAGTCCTGGTGTACTTTAAATCCTCTGGAAAATTCATATACCCCACCGCCTTTATCTTTTATTTACCACATACCGCATAGCGGTCTTCTCACTGTTTCGCCCTTTTGTAGAACGGCAGGCCGCAAACCTCAGCCAAGACCCTGCGGCCTCTCACATCGACCTCCATACGCGTTCCTATCGTTGTATAGGCGGACTCCAGCATCGCCATGGCGACAGGATGTCCGATATAAGGACAGTGCGTACCGGATGTCGTGCGCCCTACAACATTATCACCAATATATACGGTCTCATTCTCCCTCGCTATCCCGCGACCCGTTATACGCAGACCGACCCGCAGCCGCTTCGGCGAACCATTTCTCTCCAGCGCGGAACGCCCTATGAAGTCACCCTTCTTCATGCTGACCCCAAAACACAGATCAGCCTCAAAGGGCGTCACAGTTTCGTCCATCTCATGTCCGTAAAGAGGCATTCCGGCCTCCAACCTCAAGGTGTCACGCGCCCCCAGACCTGCGGGGATCAACCCAAGATCAGAGCCTGCATCCATCAGTTTCTTCCACATATCGACCGCGTCGCCATTGTCCATATACAGCTCGTAGCCAAGCTCGCCGGTGTACCCTGTCTGAGATATGAGACACCTTACGCCGCCTATTTCGACATTATCGATGAACGTGTAATACTTTTCCGGGATGGCATCAGGAGAGGCGAGGCGCGTCAGGATATCGCGGGACGCGGGACCCTGAATCGCCACCTGTGCGATATCGTCTGAAATGTCCGAAACCGAAACATTGCCGAACGCGCGGCTCTTCATCCATCTGACATCACGCGATCTGTTGGCGGCGTTCACAACAGCCAGATACTTTTCATCATTGTATTTATAGACGATAAGGTCGTCTATAACCCCTCCATCCTCGTTGCACATCAGGCTGTAGCGTACCCTGCCGTCAGACATCGAGGAAAAATCATTCGTCAGCGCATACTGAAGGTTCGCCAGCGCGTCAGGCCCCTCGTACAGGACCTCTCCCATGTGCGACACGTCAAACAGGCCGCACGACGCGCGAACCGCCATGTGCTCCGCTATCACCCCGCTGTACTGGACAGGAAGAAGATACCCTGAGAACGGCACAATTTTACCTCCGCTGCTCACGTGAACGTCGTACAGGGGAGTCCTCAATGGCTCGTGTGGAGTATTTTCGTTTTTCTCGTTGTTGAGAGCGTCTTCCACTTCAATATTTACCTCCTCTTTAAATTTTTGATCTATTAACCACAGCAGTCGAGTTCAGCGCCACCAAGACACCGTCAAAGTATAGATAGAAAATCCCACAACGAACCTCGCCAAATCCACTATTAATGATATCAAGTGAAAATCGCGTGTCTGTCAAAAATGGAGCCCTCCGTAACATAGCCTGATATGTTATTGAAGTATTTTACAAAAGATAACCCTGGGCGCTTGTTCCCTATCGGCCCAGGCGTCAATTATATCTCAACAAACAGCGCTGTTTTAGCAATAATCTCTCCTGTTGGGTAAAACCGCTAGTCGCCCGCTGCTGTCACCTTAGGGTCCACAGGCAGATGCTGGCCGGACAGGTCATCCCCCGCCCCCGCTAAAGTCAATCCGCTTCTTGTCAGGAGATTTTCTCCGCTGACGTATTTGTAAACAGCCACTGAAGCGCCGATCAGTATAAATATGAACGGGAACGCGCCAACTATGGATACTGTCTGGAGCATCTGCAGGCCGTTTTTGCTCCCAAGGAGCAGCACGAGGGCAAGAGAGGCATTTACCAGCCCCCATACAACCTTTCTGCGAATGCCGGGGTTGAGGTCCCCTTCTGAGGTGAATATGCCCAGAACAAAAGTAGCGGAGTCTGCGGATGTGACAAAAAACGTGCAGACGAGCGCAATCGTAACCCCGGACATGAACACGCCCAAAGGATAGTGGGCAAACACGATAAACGCGGCTGTGGACGTGGTTTTTATCGCCTCTGCGGCAACTTCAGCTCCAAGATTGATCCCCATGTTGCCGAAAACGGAGAACCATATAAAGGACAGCAGTGACGGCACTAGCAGCACGCCGATCACAAATTCGCGGATAGTACGGCCCTTTGAAATTCTTGCTATAAACGAACCGACAAAGGGCGCCCAGGCTATCCACCAGGCCCAGTAAAATACCCTCCATCCCGCAAACCAGTCGTTGTTCTGAAAAGCGCCTACCACAAAGCTCTCTCTCACGACCCACTGCAAATATTCGCCGACGCCTTCGGCAAACGAATTAAGCATCATCACTGACGGGCCGACTATAAACGCCATCGCCAAAAGCAGGAACGCGAGCAGCATGTTGATATTTGAGAGGATCTTAATCCCCAAGTCAATGCCTGAGACAGCTGAACAAATAAACATCGAGGACACGACGCAGATAATCAGAACTTGCGCAGTGTGCGTTTCAGGGACGCCGAATAGGTGATTCAGCCCGCTGTTTATCTGCATTGTGCCGAGACCCAGTGATGTCGTTACACCAGCTACCGTGGCAAATACCGCGAGTATGTCGATGGTCTTGCCTATCCATCCGTTCACCCGTTCCTCGCCGAGCAGGGGAATAAACACATTGCTTATCAGGCCGCTTTTGCCACGCCTGAACTGAACATACGCCAGAGCCAGCCCCATGACCGTAAATATCCCCCAGGGATGAAGCGTCCAATGCACAAATGAAGTTCGCATGGCGAATTCAGCCGCCAACGGAGTCGCCGGGTCAGCGCCGAGTGGGTTCAAATAGTGATTGAGCGGTTCGGCAACCCCCCAAAAGATAAGCCCTATTCCCATGCCAGCCGAAAACAGCATCGCAAACCATGAGACTGTGCTGTAATCGGGCTTCGAATCATCCGCGCCCAGGCGAATCTTTCCATACTTGCTGAATCCAATCCATATGGAAAAAATCAAAAACACGGCGACTGAAAACATGTACAGCCATCCGAACTTCTTCGTCAGGACTTCGAACGCGTAATTGGCAACAGCCTCAAAGTTTTCGGGAATGAACAGGCACCACAAGACAATTGCGATCGTTATTAAGAGGGATATCCCATAAACAAAATTTACCTTTTTCTCTTTCTGCATGATCCTTCCTCCTCTACCCTTTTCAGGGATTTTTTATAAATATCATCCAACTCAGCCGCCACACCCTCCGGCAGCGGTTCGACACGGTGAGTCTCAAGGATGTCCTTCGTCTTCGCCTTGAGCCTCTCCTGCATCCGAGTCGGCCTGATATCCGGGTTAAAAACGGTATGGTCGAAAAGCGTGGACTGCCACACCTCACGGAAGTGTTTGAAAGTGTGTTCGTGGGTTATATAAGTGCCTCCCGCCCCAACTTCACGGATAACATCGAGGGCCAGGGTCTCCTCGTTTATCTCGATCCCCTGTTTAATCCTGCGTGCGTACCCTATAATTTCGTCCGACATAACTATATGCTCCAGGGCGGCCGACATGGCGCCCTCTATAAAACCGGCGTCGTGAATCAAATGCGCCCCGCTCAGGCAGGAGGTGAGACTGGTCATAGCGCCCTCTATCGCCGCCTGCTCATCTACAAATTTCGAGTCGGTGATGTTGGCGGTACCCCATATCGGAAGGTTGAGATAATGCAGAACGTCATAGCAAGCGCCATTTCCCAGGCAGAACTCAGGGCTGCCGTAGCATACGTTGACCGGCTTCATATCCACGCTGAGGTTGATCACCCCTCCGACGTATACGCAACCCTCTTTTACAAGCTGGCTGATGACCAACCCGGTCAGTACTTCGACAATGCCCAGAACGACGGCTCCGGCGACAGTAACCGGAGACAGAGTCCCGAGCTGCGAATCTGAGAGATAAATGGCCGGCACTTCGTTCTCGCAGCAGTACATCAGCTTTTCGAGCGAATCCTCCGGGTGCGTCAGCGGTGTGACCGGATCCCCCACATAGATGGCCGCAAACGGGCGTTCTTTGAAAAGCTTTTCACCGCCGGCGACCGCTGCGCACATCTCTAAAATCTCCGCAATCCCGCCGGCTGAATTGCCCCAGCCGATGATCGGCTTTGTCGTGTATTTCAGCATTTGCAGCATCTCCAGCACCTCCGCGTTCTGCGGGGGGCCGTCGCTGCTCGATGACAGCGACATTACAAAATCTATATTTGGGAGCGCGTCAGCCACCTTCATGCAACTGGCAGTGTCACCAGAAGTGGAGGGCCTTCTTTCGCCTGTTTGAAAATCTGAAAAGTAAGGGTTCGTAGGACCAAGCCCAAAATAGCTGTTCCTGCCCCCAACCTCCATAGCGGGCTCTCCATTGCGGCTGTACAGTGTAAATTTTTGCGGCGCGCTCTCGACTGCCTTTTGCACAAGGCGCCTGGGAATAGTGACCTTGCTGCCGTCCGCCCCGCAGCCCGCGTCTTTTAAGAGCTGGAGCGTATGGTCATGCATAATGACCTGCCCTGCGGTCTCCATCACATCGAACACCGCCCTCAGTATCGTTTCGCACTCGTCCTCGCTTATGGTCGTGTACCCCGTACAGTTTTCCCTGTAATATGACTTGAAGCCATCGATCGCCATCTTTACCTCCGTTCTTCCCTTATGGCGATCGACTGAAGAGATGAACCGGAACCTCAGATGAACGCCTCAGGGATTTTTATTTTTTTAATGATTCGGCGGTGTCTATTCTGTCCAGAATCGAGACGATTTTCGCGTCCAACTCCGGCGGAAGCGAGTTCAGCTTTCCATTTTCAATGATGTCCCTCACCTTTTGGTTCGCGCGCTGGCCCATGGTCTTTCCTCCGAGCTCCATCCATCGGTCGTATTCATTGCGATCCTCTATGGGGGACTCCCAGTTGTCACGCACACGCGCAATAGTGCTCTCCTGGCTGAAATAATGTCCCTTCGGCCCGACGGACAGCAGGTCGTCCATCGCCAAATACTCTTGAGCTGTATTCACCCCTTCGAAGAGCTTTCTCACCCGGCCTATGGCGTCGTTCATCATGACCACCAAGTCGTTTGAGTGGGCCAGGCCAAACGTCGTATAGCCAACGTCATGAACGACGTTCGCCCCTGAGAAACCGGCGAGCGTGATATACTGAGCCCCCTCCAGCACGGCCTGCTCGTCAGGAAGTTTCGAGCTAGTACAGCCCGCCGTACCCCAAGTCGGCAGGTGATACATCTCACGCCCCAGCTCGGAGAGCGCAAGCGACTCCACCATGGTCTCCGGGGACGCGTATGTCGGCTGCAAGCTCTTCATATCCATATTCGTTATAATCGCTCCATACAGAAACGGAGCGCCCGGACGCGCCAATTCAGCGATTATCAGCCCCGCCAGGCATTCCGCGTTAGCCTGGATTATCGAACCGGCAATCGTTATCGGACCTGTGGCCCCGTTCATCGGTATCGGAGCGTACAGCACCGGCAGGTTGTTTTCGGCCATGTAGATGACTTTTTCGATGGACTCCTTCGTGCATACGAGCGGAGACGTCGGCTCGCAGTACAGTATAAACAACGGTTTCGTCACGAGACCCTCCAAGTTGCCTCTCACGACACAGGCCATCTCCACGACATTTTTTGTCGATTCGAGGTCGGCTGTGATTACCACCTGCGGCTTGGAACTGTAGCGAATCATGGCTGCGTACTCATGCTCGAAGGATGTGACAGGATGATCGTACACCTGCGCCATTGACATCATGTAGTCTATATACGGCATCGCGTCCGCGACTTTAACGCAGTTTTTGTTGTCCTCCTCGTTGCAGAGGCGGGTCTCACCCGTAAAGCTGTCTATAATATTGGGCTGCGCGGACCCCACTCCGTAATAGACGTTCCTTCCGCTTACGTCCATTGCGAATTTCCCATCCCTGTCATAGAGCAGGATCCTTGACGGCGCCTGTTTAATGGACCACTCCACAAGCGCCGGAGGAACATGAACCCTCTTTTTTTCTATGAAACACCCTGCATTCTTCAGCATCTCCAACGCTCCCTTGTGCTGCACCTCCACACCGACATCCTGCAAAAGCTCCAGTGTGCAGCTGTGAATCGTATCCATCTGATCGCGTGACAGAAAAGAGATGCCGCATGGTCCGTTGAATCGAACGTTCATGCCCCTATCCACTATTAAATTCCTCCATTCCGCGTAAATTTTGACCTGCCATGAACACGTTGCATAAGTCAGTTATTGATAATAACCACACGTAAACCAGGAACAACAATATATTGTTCAGGGGCTTTTTGATATTAATGAGAAACTTTTGTATCTTCATGTGCTTGATATTTACCGGACGATTAGAATATCAATAATGATAATTAAGACGCAATGAAGATGTCAAATGAGAATGGGTTTCCTTATTAGAAAATAATCATGCATTATATTTCTTAAAATGAAAAATATCACGAATTTTTTTGCATTTTTCTCTTGATTTTTTTTATTTCAGCGATAACTCTGTCTTTATAACATTTGAAAGAAACTATTCTATATCTCATAAAATAACACCTGATTCATATCCTAAATTACTCCCAGGAAGGGAGGCGATATCTATCTTATAGGTCAATAGAACGGATGATAAGAGATATTACACTCAATAAACTATTATTTTCAAAATAAAACCTTGGTAGATATTATTTATTTTTTTAGAACATTATCCATGTATCTATAATTAAATTCAATCATAACAGCCTGAGCTTTGTGACCTGGAAGTTTCCAATAACGATATTAATGTTTCTCTAAAATATAACAATCGCTCCAATAAATTATTTTACATCTCAACTCGGGAGAGATATACTATTTTTTTCGGACAAATTTTCTTTTCGCTCAATTATTCAACTTATTTGTCTATCGTGGGGTGACGACAGGATATTTGACTTACAAATAATTTTATTGCTAATATATGTTAATAATAATCACCACTTATATTCAGGTGCTCCCTCATTAAAGGAAATAGCAATAAGTTCATCGGTGATTGATGGCGGCCATTATTATTATGACACCATCACAATATGGATTTAGTTTCAAAAAAAGAGCTAAGGAGGAGTGTTTATGTCCAAATTATCAGAACTCTCTGCAATCGTCGAGTACGGCAAGCTGCGAGAGGTTGAGGCAGCAGTGGAAGGAGCGCTGGCGGAGGGCAATGCCCCTATTGACGTATTGAATATCGGCTTAGTAGACCCCATCAATGTGCTTGGCGAAAAATTCAGGCTTGGAGAGATATTCGTCCCGGAGCTTCTCATAGCTTCACGATGTATGAAGATAGGAGTGGAGAAGGTCCGACCGCTTCTCTCAAGCGGAGATGTGAAATCTCTGGGGAAGGTTATCTGTGCCACTGTAGCCGGCGATATGCACGACATCGGCAAAAACCTAGTGGCTCTTTTGCTCGGAAGCGCGGGCTTCGAGGTAATCGACATAGGCATGGACGTGGAGCCGGAGTCAGTTGTGGAAGCACTTCAGGAAAACACGGACGCCCAGATCATAGGCCTGTCCGCGCTCCTGACTACCACCATGTACGCGATGAAGGACACCATCGAGGCGCTGGAGGAAGCCGGGCTCAGGGACAGGGTAAAGATAATGGTGGGAGGCGCCCCGGTCAACCAGAAGTTTGCGGATCAGATAGGCGCAGACGGCTACGCAACGAACGCGACTTCCGCAGTTGACCTCGCCAAAAAGCTGGTCGGCATTTCCACATCACGCTCGTGAATTTGATTCTTTCAAAGGAGAGAGGACATGGACAGATCGCAATATAATAATGTGCAGAAATGCGGGTCTCCGCTGCTCTTTCTGACGCAGGAGGAGATGGAGCAAATTCACAGCTCGACTCTTCAAATACTTCAGGAAGTCGGAAGCGATATCCAGCATAAACCTGCCAGAGAAATGCTGGAAAAAGCCGGATGCAGCGTAAAGGGGAAACGCGTCTTTATCCCCGGTGGCCTGGTAGAATGGGCCACCAGGCAGGCGCCGTCCCACATCCATGTGTACGACAGAGATGGGGATCCCGCAATGGACCTCGGCGGAAGGAACGCGTACTATGGCACTGGCTCTGACTGCCCGACTATTCTGGACGTAAATACCGGAGAACACAGGTCATTTACATACAAGGACATGGAGGACGGGGCGAAGATAATCGACGCTCTTCCGCAGCTCGATTTTCTGATGTGCTGCGGCTTGTTGTATGATTTCCCCTCCACGTCGTACGAGCATCAATACGCAATCATGCTCCGCAATTCCACAAAGCCACAGGTGGTGACGGCAGCCAGCAGAGAATCCATAAGCAATATCACTAAAATGGCCATAGCAGTGCGCGGGAGCCTCGACGAGCTTGCCAAAAAACCGCTTTTTATCATGTACAACGAGCCGACTTCACCGTTGAACCATACCTTCGAAGCAGTGGACAAATTGATATACTGCGCCGAAAACCAGCTGCCGACAAACTACTCGCCCTGCATGATGACCGGCGCCACAGGTCCCATAACGAACGCCGGAGGACTGGTCCAGGCCAACGCGGAATGCCTGGCCGGGCTTGTGATTCACCAGCTGGCCCGCCCCGGCTCGCCAATAGTGTTCGGCGGCGCCATGTACAATATGGACCTGAAATGCATGCAGCCCACGTACTGCTCCCCCGAGTCCATAGTGAACAACATAGCCCTGGCGCAAATCGGGCGCGACCTGTACCACGTGCCCACGTGGGGCTTTACAGGATGCTCCGGCGGCAAAGTGTTCGACGCCCAGGCGATGAACGAGTCGGCGCAGTATATATTCGCCGTTGGCTTTGCGGGAGTCAATTTGAACCATGACGTCGGTTTTATGAATTACGGGCTTACCTTCTCCTACGAGATGCTCGTCGCGTCTAACGAAACGATATCCCAGATGAGGCGCGTGTTCGACGGAGTCGTCCTGGACAGGGACCATTTGGCTTTAGATATAATAAAGAGCGTCGGACCTAAGGGGCACTACCTGAGCGAGGAGCACACCTTGAAATATAACGCTGAAATGTGGCTCCCCGATTTGACGGACAGGGGCGACCTGGAGCAGTGGCAGAGGGCTGGCGGCACCACGTTCGAGCAGCGGGTAAAGGCGCGCACCATCGACATAATCGAAAACTACACGCCCAAACCGCTTACGCCCGAGCAGGATGCGGAAATCTCGGAAATTCTCAAACAGGCGGATTCTGCAGCCGAAAAAAAATAATGCTCCAATGGAAATATAATACACGGCAGGCTGACGCAAAGCGTATGATGTTTGTGACAGCCTGTTATCCTTATTATCGGAATGAGTGACGGTATGCTATGAAAATAGGAATAGGGATTGACACTGGGGGCACCTGCACTGACGCGGTCGTTTATGACTTCGAGAAAAGCGGGATAGTGGCGTTCGCTAAAACCAACACGACAAAAGATGACCTGTCAAGGGGAATCGGGCGCGCGCTCGACAAGCTGCCTCGTGAGTTGGTGGAGCGCGCGGAGGTGATAGCGCTCTCCACCACGCTGGCAACAAACGCGTGTGTGGAGAACAAGGGCGGAAGGTCAAAGCTCGTCATGTTTGGAGCTGACCAGGGCACGGTCAGGAGGGTGGGCGCCGATTACGGCCTGAACATGGACGAGGCGCTGTGCCATATAGAGAGCAGGACAAAGCCGACCGGGGCAATAGTTGTGGAGCCGGACTGGGATAAATTCGAGAAATTGATTCACGAGCGGTTGAAGGATTGCGACGCGGTCGGGCTTGTCGAGATGTTCGCGAAGAAGTCCGGGGGCGTGCTTGAAAAACGCGCGCGCGACATGATCGAACAAGAGATATCGATCCCAGTCGTGTGCGGACATGAGCTCTTCTCAGAAAATAACATTATAAAGCGCGGCGCCAGCGCGCTCCTAAACGCACAGCTGATTACGGTGATCGCCGGTTTTTTGGCGGCGGTAAAAAAAGCGCTCTGCGACCGCGATATACATGCGCCATTCGTGATTGTAAGAAGTGACGGCAGCCTTATGTCGGAGGAGTTCACGGCAATCCGCCCCGTGGAGACGCTGCTCTGCGGCCCAGTGGCCAGCGTTATGGGAGCGGTCGAACTGACTAACGAAAAGAACTGCATAATAGTGGATATGGGCGGTACCACGACTGACGTGGCCTTTGTGAGGGACGGAGTACCAGTGCGCGTAAAAACAGGGGTGCGCATCGGAAGATGGAACACCTTCGTCAAAGGGCTCTTCGTCGACACGTTCGGCCTTGGAGGCGACAGCGGGGTTATTATAGCGGACGGCAAGGTCAGTATAGGCGAGGAGAGGGTTATGCCGTTGTGCATGGCAGCGCTCCGCTTCCCCGGCTTGAGAGCGCACCTGGAGAGGGAAGAAGAGCAAGTAGAATATACAATAAACCAACAGAAAGAAATTTATCTTGGAATTAGGGACATAAGCGCTCACAACAAGTATAATGAAAATGAAAAAATTGCCGCAGCGGCGCTCCTCGATTGCCCGCAGAGCTTACAGGCGCTAAGTGCCAGACTTGGGGACATCGTGCTGAAGTCACATCTGGAGCGGTTGATCCGCGAGGGGGTTATCATTCGCTGCGGAGTTACCCCGACGGATATCATGCACATACGCGGCGACTTCGTGAGGTATGACGCCCATGCTGCGGCGCTTGGGGTCGGCATCATGGCCCGCCGCCTGAAAATGAGCCGGGACGATTTGTGCGAGGCAATTTATGACGCGGTAAAGAAGAAATTGTATTATAATATTGTTCGCATAGTCATCGAGGACATATATCCTGAGATGCGGGAAAAGATTCTGGACGAGCAGATGCGGACGCTGATATATCTGAGCTACGAACAGGCGAAAAATAATAACGCCGGCAGCTTCTTGCAATGTAAATTTTCAACTCCGGCAACGCTTGTAGGGGTCGGGGCGCCGACGCATATTTTCCTCGAGGACGTTGGGCGGTTTCTTGGCGCGAAAGTCGTCACCTCAGAATATTCAAAAGTGGCCAACGCTTTGGGGGCTATTGTGGGGAAAGTCTTTGCGACAGTCACAATAGAGGTAACCTACGACCAGGCGCAGAATAAATACGTTGTTTTCGGCGGCGGAGAGCGGTTGGTATTTAAAAAATTGGATGAGGCAAAGGCGGCGGCGGAACAGATTGCGGACCTAAAGGCGCGCGAAGAGGCGGTAAAACGCGGTTCAGATAACAATACGACCGTCACCGCAGAGACTCAGGAGAGTTCTGTCGATACTGATTTCGGCAGGGTTTATATAGGCTATAAGGTGACGGCCACGGCCACGGGCGCTCTCGACCTTTCGTCGCTCACAGGTTGCGGACCATGAGTGAAACAGAAGAAATGGGGGTACGTGAATGAGGTTGAAAATGTTGGCGTGCAAGGTATTCTTCAGGGAAGTATCGCTGATAGCCGCCGTGAGCGAAAACTATGTGGACGTCACATATATACGGCAGGGGCTGCACAACACCCCGGACCTGCTGCGCAAAGTACTGCAGGCAGAAATAGATAAGATAGACAACGGGGACGATGTGTATACTTACAAATCCCGTTACGACTACAAGGAACGTGATTTTGACGCAATTCTCCTCGGTTATGGGTTATGCTCCAACGGATTGGTTGGGCTGAACTCGAAAAAATATCCCCTCGTGGCGCCAAGAACGCACGACTGCATAGCGCTCTTTTTGGGCTCTCATCAGACATATCAGGATTATTTCAACACACACGGCGGCACGTACTGGTACAATGCGTCATGGATAGAAAATTCGTCGTTTATGCCATCGGAGGAGTCCGAAAAAGCCCTCTCAGCCATTTATACCGAGCGTTACGGAGAGGAAGGCGCCCAATTTTTGCTGGAACAGGAGTGGCCGGACAGTTATGAACGCTGCGTGTACATAAAATGGGACGAGATGAATTTCCCACAGTACGAGAAATACACAAAAGACGCGGCAGATTACCTCGGAGTGAACTTTGACGTCGTGCAAGGGGATAGCGGCATGCTCAGGGACTTTATCAACGGGAACTGGGACGAGGACAGGTTTCTCGTAACACAGCCAGGCCAGAAAATCATAGCCGACTACTCTGACTCGCAGCAAATCATAACCGCTGAATGGCAGTAAAAATAAAATAGACCGTTCGCCGCGCGTCGCCATTGTCCGCGTAAAACGCGACCTGGCGGCGCGAGTTGTCCAAATATAGATTGCATGACGCTAAGAGTTACAGTACAATCGTTAATTAATGTTCAACATTGCCAAGAGGGGTACGAATATGGATTCGATTTCTATATATGTCGGCAAAAAAATAAATTTTTTCCGCAAACAGAAAAATTTGTCACTGGATCAGCTTTCTTCGATGATACATAAGAGCAAATCGACTCTGTCCAAATACGAAAACGGCAACATTTCCATAGACATCGAGACGCTCTGCGATATAGCTAAAGTCCTTGACGTGGAGCTGAACCAGCTCATCAACTACCGATACAAGCCGTCATCTCAGTCGAAATTTTCCACAAACCCATTCGGGGCGCACAACGATCTGTACATTTACTATTACGATGGGCGTAAAAAATCCGTAGTAATATCGTTTCTCACTATCTCATTCAGCGAGATAAGAAATGTCTTCGAGAGCGAGTTCTACATGGATATACCATCCTTCGACGAGTATGAAAAATGCCAATTCTACTATGTCGGGGAGATGAACGCGTTTGACCTCGTTACATACCTTACTATGACAAACCAGACGAACCCCATGGAGAGAATGAGCTTCTGCATATTGAATCAATTCCGCTATAACTCGCTGAAGTGGGGCTATATGTTTGGCATCTCGTATAAACCGATTGCGCCGTTTGCCCTGAAGTTTCTGTTGTCGACTATGCCCCTCCCGATGGGAAAAATCACCCCTGAGGCATTGTCCTTCACCAACAGCGAGATTAAAATGATAAAAAAACTCAACATGCTGCTGTTGGACACCGAATAACGCGACCATCAGGTTACACTTCCAAGATCATCCGGAGTCGCCGAGCGATTCGCCGCTTCAACTCCTCCTCCTGAAAATTATGTCCTATTCATTAATAAACCCGATGCAGGCGTTATCACGTAATCGGAAAATAAAGCGTCACCTGTACTAATTTTCAAATTCGTCGAGTTTGCAATAAGGAGGCAAGAAATCATCCAAGGCAGCAATGAATCCAATTTTGCGCTCTTGATGTTTGGCATCATCTCAAAAAGATATTAGATATTCACAAACGCTTGACAAATACCGGGCGAGGGAATAGGATATCATAATAAATGTATATACATATATCGGAGGCGATTTGAGCTTGCCCGAACTGTCGGATTTCGTTTCAAAATCCCCTTGCGCCTGTCTGCACATACGCAAGGCGGGTCGTCTTGTGACGCAGCTTTATGACGACAGTCTGCGGAGTGCGGGCATCAGGGCGACCCAATAC
>JAISRE010000072.1 GCA_031273805.1 Synergistaceae bacterium
CCTCGCTGTGTCATGGATTATTTTCGTTTCAGCCCGCCGCAGGCGCAAGCCCGCGAGAGAAGACATTTATGTCGCCGATTGCGGAACAGGAGACCGGAAAACAAAACTCGGCAGAGTTTGCGTTTTACGGTCTCCAAACGGCATCACTCGGCGCTTCGCTTCTCATTCATGCCTGGCCTGAAAAATAAAAAATATCATAAAAAAGTTCATATCAAGGCGAGCTACGAGACCGGCACGGAACAGACGGAGGAGTCCAACAACGCCCACGCCCACGCCACGCCCACGCCACGAAAAATCATTGCAAAAAAATTCAGAAAAGGGATTATAATGAGTCTCAATATTTATACGGGATCGCGCTTCGCGTAGACGTGCGAATAATTGCTTGTGATCGGAGGGGAAAGTCATGGTTTTTACTGATGCGCTCCTGAACGAGACAATACAATCTTCGGCAGGCAGGCAGGCAGGCAGGCAGGCAGGCAGGCAGGCAGGCAGGCAGGCAGGCAGGCAGGCAGGCAGGCAGGCAGGCAGGCAGGCAGGCATATAATTCTCCTCTAAGAAGTCCCTCAACTCATAATTTCCTCGCCCACTCGTCAGTGACGACTGCGGCGCATTTTTTTTCGCGAGGACACATCTACACTCTCTTGCCCCAAAAAGATTCCTCTCAATAAATTTTTCGCGCAAAAATCTGCATTATTCTAATTCTAAATCGACTCGTCTCCCACATGTTGATTTTCAAAACATCCAAACATTGCGCGTTACAGAAAATAATCGGCGGCAAAATTTTCCCCCGTGACGATGAAAAAATTTTCGCGCGGTGGATTGTGCTCCGACGTGTTTCGAGTGTGAGATCAAAACAAGAAAAAATTTTCAAGGAGGGTTTTTGTGATGAAGTTGCGGAAAAATTTGTCGATCTTCGTTTTTGCGTTTTTTGTCTATGTTCTGTTGGGAAGCTCACTTGCGAGCGCGGCTGATAAGTACGCCTATGATTTAAAGAAACCCGAAACGGTGATCAGGGTGTTTGCTCTGGCCTGCATCAACGAAAACGTGAAGGTACTTAACGATATGTATCCGCCGGACGCGCAGCAAAATGCGGATAAATTCTCTAGAATGCTTTACGGGAAATCTCTCCAGGAGCTTTTGTTCGACGCGCTGTATGGCGTTAAGGAAAGCGACATCTGGATTACGCTTACAGACCATGGCTTTGGGGATGAGAGATGGGAATTATGCAGCACCTGCACGGCGAGGAACAAGGAATCTCTTGGGAAAGGCGGAAGCAGCTTTACGATCAACTTTAACAGACATGGCAAAATAAGCGAGGTAGTCTTATGGACTGGCAGTGACAGCCCCTCCGGTGGCAAAGTCAAATGGTCGAATAAACCTTAGCAGACATGGCGAAATTAGCTATGTCATTTCCTAGTGAACTGCCAGTCCTTTACGCTGCCGCATTTGTTTGTCCGAGCTACAACAAGCGCGACAGCGCCAGCAGATTGATCGGATGGTAACTTCCAGCTGGTTCGGGTTTCAAGAGTGTTTTTATTTGAGGAGGTATGTATGTATGGTGAAAAAGAATAGGTATGCGTCATGGGCGGTGCTGTTCGTTCTGTTTTTGATCGTGATGTCGGGGGGAGGGTGTGGGGTCGCGGATTCTATTGCCGAAAGTTTTCTTCCCGACGAGGGGCAATTCAACGGCCTCTGGAGAGCCGACGGACATCCAGACATTGTAGTCAGCGGCTTTGATTTTCAGGATAACGGCTATGCGGCCGACGCCAATATAACAATTGGGGGGCACGACTTTGGGAGATTGCGTTTCAGCAGTAACGATGGCGATACGTATGTTTATTATGGAAGCGACGGGGGGTTTATGAGCGCGAAGATAGCGCACTCAACAACTTATGGGTATTACTTTTTCTATGTAATAGCTACATTCGAGAACCTGGGAATAAATATAAGAAACGAGTTTGGTATGTCTGTGGAATACACCAAATAGCGCGAGAGAGACAGATGCATCATCAAGCTACAGGCAAAAAGGCAAAAATAAATTAAGATGAAAAATTTAAAAGGGAGTGTTGATGTTGAAGAAAAATGGTATCAAAGGACTTGCGGCGGTTCGGCGGTTTTTGAGCGCGATTGTTTTCGTAGCGGTATTTTCCGTCTGCGCGGTCTCCCCGTCCTGGGCGCTCGACACGTGGGACGGGAACTCCACGATTGCGTGGGAGGGCACCGGTACTATCGGTGATCCGTATCTGATCAGCACAGGATCTCAGCTTGCCGGAATAGCGTCGCAGGTCAACGAGGGAACGTACGTCTACAGCACCAAATATTTCAAACTCATGGACAATATAGACCTCAACGGCGGAGTTTACAAATGGCAGCCGATTGGATACAACTACGGCGACCTTTATGTCCAGTCTAGACCTTTTAAGGGCAACTTCGACGGGAACGGCTTTACAATCTCGAATATGGCTGTTGATCTGTCCGATCAAGAGGGTGTTGGCTTGTTCGGCAATATAGTGAACGCAACAGTATCGGACCTCCATCTGACTAACGTAAATGTAGTGGGCAAAGATAGAGTCGGAGGGCTTGTCGGCAACAGCATCACATCCAGAATTACCAACAGTACAGTGAGCGGCAGTGTCAAGGGAAACAATTATGTAGGAGGGCTTGTGGGGTGTTTGGAGAATTCCTCTATTATCTCGTTCGGCATGGCAAGCGGGACTGTCAGCGGTACGAAAGAAGTCGGCGGTATTAGCGGACGCGCAACTAAATCCGAAATTTCAAACAGCATTGCGATCAGCGCTGTAGTTGGGACTGATTATATCGGCGGAATTGCGGGAGGAGTAGATAATAATTTCAAGGTAGAATACTGCGCGGCCTCCGGCAGCGTAAAAGGAAATAGTTACGTAGGCGGTCTTGTTGGGGCTGCATATTATTGGAATAGTGGAGGAGAAATATCGAACAGCATTGCGTACGGTGTTGTGGAGGGAAACTCGAATGTCGGCGGCCTTGCCGGCGATTTCAGTAACACATATATTGGAATTTTAAACAGTGTCGCCAGCGGAAGAGTTATCGGCAATACAAAAGTTGGAGGTCTGATCGGTGAAGGTAACGATATAACAGAGAGCGTCTTTGACACGCAGGGAACGTCAATAACCAGCGGAAGCACCGCTACAGACAGGACCACGCAGGTACTGTCGAGCGGAACCTCAATTACAGGGCTCAGCGGCTTGTGGGCGTATAAATCGGGTTACTATCCGCGTCCGACTTCACTCGCGGACAGCAGTATCCAGGATATTTTCGAAGCGTCCGCTCTCTCGGCGGTGCCGCTGTACCTGACAGCAGGCGACACTACTGCCGCCGTAACTAAACCATTCACAGTCCCGACAGTTACGGCCAGCGGAACCTCAATAACCTGGAGCGCCATTCCATCCTCCGCTCTCACGGTAAGCTCATCCGGCGGAGTGTCACTCAATAACACCGGTAATGTTGAGTTGACTGCGACAGCAGGCAGATTCAGCAAGCTCTTCAAACTGGTTATTCAGGCTTCCGGTCTCCCCTCCGACAACTACTCAGTTGTCTTCGACTCACAGGGCGGGAGCGGCGTGCCGGCCGCGACAGTGGCGTCCGGTTCGAAAATAACCGAGCCGCCGGCTCCTACCCGCGTCGGGTATACATTCTCCGGGTGGTATAAGGACGCTTCCGGCACGACGGCGTGGAACTTCGCCAATGACCTCGTGACTGGAAACATCACGCTTTATGCCATATGGACGCCAGTTTCCATCGGGACCACATACGCCGTAACGTTTAACTCGCAGGGAGGAAGCTCCGTTTCTCCGATAACCGGCGTGGCGTCAGGTTCGAAAATAACCGCGCCATTAACCCCTACCCGCTCCGGGTACTCCTTCGCCGGGTGGTATAAGGACGCTTCTGTCACGACGGCGTGGAACTTTACAATTGACGTTGTGACGAGCAATATCACCTTATACGCGAAGTGGACGTCTATCGGCGGCGGCGGCGGCAGCGATGGCGGCGGGTGCAACACTGGCGCCGCTGGCGCTGCCGCGCTCGTTTTGTTCTGCGTGGCGCGTGTCCTGACGGGGAAGAAACGGTAAAAACACAAGCCCTAAATAACTTCCGCGCGGCTAGGTGATCTTTGCCTGGCCGCGCGTCATCCGGGAAGGTGAAAATATCACTGCGATACTTTCAAGCTCCTGGCGCGTCATCTGCCGGGAAGATGACGCGGCTTGGACCTCCGATAACCGGGTTCTTGCCTCGGTTCTAGCACTGCGCGAGACTTTGTGAACGCCATTGCCTTACCACCCGGGGAAGCGGTCTCCTCCGGCAGGATGATTTTTTGACAGCTTAGTCATGATAATATTTTAGACGACTAAGCCGTAAAATCGCATTTACGCCGGTTTCTCCTTCCCTGCCCCTCAAATTATCATAACCCGTCAAAACGCGTGCTAAGGTTAGCGTGAGGTGATGTGTATTGACTGAAAGGGCGACAGGCGCAAAAGAGACAGAGACGGACAAAGCCGGATCGTTCAAGATGCGGAAACGGATCAACTCCACT
>JAISRE010000168.1 GCA_031273805.1 Synergistaceae bacterium
CGGCGATATTGCGGGCATGGGAGCGGATCTCTTCGAGAGCTACGTGAATTCGATCCTGGCGGCAATGGCCATAGGCGCGATTGCGCTCGAAATACGCGGAGTGCTATACCCGATGCTGCTCTGCGCTGTGGGAATTATCGCTGCTCTCCTTGGGACGTTCTTCGTCAGGGTCAAGGATGGAGGCAATCCGCAGTTGGCGCTCAGTATGGGGTTGTACGCTACAGGGGCGTTCATGATCGCGGGGACGTTTATTCTCACCAGGTGGATGTTCGGCAGCATAAACCTGTTCTGGTCGGTCGTCGCCGGTGTCGTATGCGGCGTCTTGATAGGTCTTATCACTGAGGTCTACACGTCGTCCGACTACAAATCCGTCAAGGAGATAGCCGAGGCGTCCGTAACAGGGACCGCTACAAACATCCTGGCCGGCATCTCTGTCGGCATGAAGTCCACAGTCGCTCCTGTCATACTCATCTGCATCGCGACTTTCGTCGGGGTGAAATCGGGCGGCATGTATGGAATAGCGTGCGCGGCGGTCGGAATGCTCTCGATTACGGGGATGGTGCTCTCCGTAGACGCCTACGGCCCGATAAGCGATAACGCCGGCGGGATCGCGGAGATGGCGGCTCTTCCCCACGAGGTCCGTCAGATAACGGATCGTCTGGACGCGGTCGGAAATACGACAGCTGCGGTCGGAAAGGGGCTCGCCATAGGCTCTGCCGCGCTCACCGCGCTGGCGCTGTTCGTATCGTACGCCACCGCTACCAAGCTCGACAGGATAGATCTCATGGACTCCAACGTCATGATCGGGCTCTTTATCGGGGGAGTTCTCCCCTTCATATTCAGCGCTCTTTCCATTCAGGCGGTCAGCAGGGCGGCTGAGCACATGATCGAGGAGGTAAGGCGTCAGTTCAGGGAAATACCAGGCATCATGGATGGCACGGGCCGTCCTGAGTACGAGAAGTGCGTGGATATCTCGACTGCCGCAGCTCTGAAAGAGATGCTCATCCCAGGCATGATGGCGGTTATAGTTCCTGTGGCCGTCGGCTTCTCGTTGGGCGCTCCCGCTCTTGGCGGCCTGCTTGGCGGCTCTATCGTCACCGGTGTCATGATGGCGATATTCATGTCCAACTCCGGAGGGGCGTGGGACAACGCCAAAAAGTACATAGAGTCCGGCAAGCATGGCGGCAAGGGTTCGCCGGCACACGCGGCGGCTGTAAATGGGGACACCGTAGGAGATCCGTTCAAGGATACGGCGGGGCCCAGCCTCAATATACTGATAAAACTCATGACTGTCGTGTCGCTGGTGCTCGCGCCTCTGTTCATAAAGTAGCATCAGGTATAATAAATAGCGGTTCCAAAAGACTGGCTCCCAGACCTGGCGTTGGGGGCCAGTTCCGTTATAATAGCGCTGAGGAGTTGTGGGTTTGATGTCAGACGACGTTCGCGAGATAAAATCACAAATAGATATAGTCGATGTGATAGGGGACTACGTGCAGCTGCGCAAATCCGGCAGTTCTCTGGTTGGGCTTTGTCCTTTTCATGCCGAGAAGACCCCTTCATTCCACGTGTCTCACGAGCGGCAGACATACCACTGCTTTGGCTGCGGCAAGGGGGGCGATGTCTTCTCGTTCATTATGGAAATGGAGGGGATTTCGTTTCGCGAAACATTGGAGCTTTTGGCCGGTAAAACCGGAGTCAAGCTCTCCTCGTTCTCAGACGAGATAAAAAACAGGTCCGTAGAGAAGGGGCGCGACATCCGCTCATTGCTGGAGGAGTCGAAAAATTTTTTCCACTCCTCTCTGACGGGCCAGGGGGGCGAGGCCGCAAGGGCGTATATGGCCCGCAGAAACCTGGACGAAGGGAGTTGGAGGCGTTTCGAGCTGGGCTGGTCCCCTCAGTCGTGGGATGCCCTTTCGAGACATCTTCAGTCGTGTGGTTTCGGGGTGAATGAGATCATCGACTCCGGCATGGCCATTAAGGGCGACAGGGGGCTCTATGATCGCTTCAGGGGGAGGGTCATTTTCCCGGTTCGAGACGAGATGGCCCGTATCACCGGCTTCGGGGGAAGGCTCATAGATGGGGAAGGGGCCAAATACGTCAACAGCCCGGAGGGCGATTATTTCAACAAACGCCGATTGCTGTACCTCATGCACGAGGCCAAGCGCGCCGTCAGAGAGCGCGGCAGAGTCATACTGATGGAGGGCTACATGGACGCGATAAGGGCGCATCTCTCCGGTTTCACCGAGGCTGTGGCTTCACTGGGAACGTCTCTCACCGAGGAGCAGGCGTCTCTCATCAAACGCTTCTCCGATCTCTGCTATATCGCGTACGACGCGGATGGAGCGGGACAGGAGGCGTCGATAAGGGGCATGTACATTTTGCAGCGCAGAGGGGTGGACGTCAGGGTGGTGACGCTCAAGGAGGGGTTGGACCCCGACGACGCGCTCTCTGCGGAGGGAGGCGTCGAAGCATTCGAACATGCGCTCAAAAAATCCATGCCTCTTCCGATTTATCATGTGCACATAAGGCGAAACGATCTCAGGACGCCCGGAAAGAGGAGGAAAGCAATAGAGGAGGTGCTTGCGGGATTGGCCGTATTGCCGATGCTGGATATCGCCGAATATATACCGAGTATCGCAAAGGGTTTTGGCATTTTGCAGCACGAGCTGCAGCGCGAGATAAATGCCCGAAGAAAAGAGGCGGACCGGCGGAGGATCTCAAAAAATAAAGAAAACGAAAAATCAGCAATTTACACAGAAGGCATTGACGATGTTCATAACGTATATATAGGTATAGGAAAGAGTGAGCCGGATCGGAGGACCGTAGACCTTGAATGCGCTTTTTGCAGTCTGCTGTGGCATGATGAAGAGCTGAGATCCGCGTACGTGTGCGGTGAACTGATTTCTCTGTTTGCCGACGAGGCGACTGCAGGAATCCTGTCGGCGCTTCTCTCAGGCGACACTCCGCAGGATCTGGAGTCGCGCTGGCGGATAATGGGCGAGTCAAACTGCATGGGGCGTATAGCGCGCGGAGACGCGGTGCTCTCTGCCGGAAGCCTGGGGAGCGAGCACGCGGAGAAGTTGCTTGAGGATATCAGGGCGAACGCAATGAGAAGGAAGTACGATGCTCTAAGGCCAATTGTCCTGAGCGAGGAGGCCTGCGCGGAGGAGCTTATGGAATACCATGAGCTGGCGAAAAAACTGAAGGGCCTCAAGCTATAGGCCATTTATTGAGCCGATGATTCTGACATGAATTTTTATTGAGGGGGACGACCAATGGACGAGAAGGATAGCGTTCTCGATGAAATGGACGAGCATGTAGATATTGATGTAGATGTCGATGTTGACACGGATGAGGATGTTGATGTCGTTATCGATGAGGCGCCTCAGGATATCGATTCTTCGATAGAGTCCTCAGTGACTCCGGTTGGCGTGGAGATACCGGCTGAGGAGATGATGGACTATATCGAGAGCATAAAGGACCTGCTCCATACAGGCAGAGAAAAGGGCTTTGTGACCTATGAGGACATAGAGAAGCGTCTGCCTAAGGAGATACTGTCTGCGGAGATATTGGACAATATTTACCTCAATATAATGGAGCTGGGTATCGATGTCGTCGATGAGCCGAAGGATAAGGACGAGATTGACGAGGATATCATACCGATGGTATCAGGCAAGGAGGACGCGGCTCTGGAAGAGCTGCCTCTTTCCGACCCGGTGCGCATGTATCTTCGGGAGATAGGGAAGATAGCCCTCCTCACTGCGGATGAGGAGGTGGAGCTTGCCAAGGGTGTGGAGGCCGGCGACCCGGTCGCCAAGTCGCACCTCGTCGACGCGAATCTGCGTCTTGTGGTAAGCATAGCAAAGAAGTATATTGGCCGTGGTATGCTCTTCCTCGACCTCATTCAGGAGGGCAATCTGGGACTTATACGAGCTGTGGAGAAGTTCGATTACCAGAAGGGCTTCAAGTTCAGCACATACGCCACGTGGTGGATACGTCAGGCGATAACCAGGGCAATAGCCGATCAGGCTCGCACCATACGCATCCCGGTGCACATGGTCGAGACTATCAACAAGCTGATTCGTATTTCGCGTCAGCTCGTTCAGCGCCTTGGGCGGGAGCCGACCGCTGAGGAAATAGCGCTTGAGATGGAGATATCGTCAGAGCGGGTGGAGGAGATACAGCGAATCGCGCAGGAGCCCGTCTCCCTCGAAACGCCCATTGGCGAGGAGGAGGACAGCCAGCTCGGAGATTTCCTCGAGGACAAGGATATGCCCAATCCAGAGGAGGTCGCCGCAAGCCTCATATTGCGCGAACAGTTGGAGGAGATGCTAGCTGATCTTGGCGACAGAGAGCGGGAGGTCCTGCGTCTCAGATTTGGATTGGAGGACGGTCATGCCCACACTTTGGAGGATGTTGGCAAGCGTTTCGGCGTGACGAGGGAGCGTATTAGGCAGATAGAGGCGAAGGCGCTGCGCAAGCTCCGTCATCAGAGCCGCAGCAGAAGGCTCAAGGATTTTCTCGATTGACGAGCCGATGAGAGCATGCGCCTGGATAAGTTTCTGAAACTCTCACGTATTGTCAGGCGCCGAACTCTTGCTGCTGAGATGGTCGAGGTCGGCGCGGTGAGGTTGAATGGACGCGCGGTCAAGCCGTCCGCTGTGGTGAGGGATGGAGATCGGATAGAGATAGCTTTTCCCAGGAGGCTGTTGGCAGTGGAGGTCCTGACTGTCGACGAACGAGCCGTCAAACGCGGGGAGAAGTCTTTTGATATTGCCCAGGACAAAGCCCTGGGCGACGAAGAGAAACCATGGAAATGAGACAAGGAAAGGAGTGTTTTTTGTTATGAGTGAGATCGTATCTGTGCTTGGTCGTGAGATTCTTGATTCCAGAGGCAATCCCACCGTCGAGGTAGAGGTATGGCTGGAGAGCGGAGTGGTAGGGAGAGCCAGTGTTCCGAGCGGCGCCTCAACCGGCTCGTTTGAGGCGGTCGAACTTCGTGACGGCGGAAAGAGGTATGGCGGAAAGGGCGTTCTCAAGGCTGTCGAAAATGTAAATATGATCATCGAGCCCGAATTGATCGGCCTGGATCCCTCCGATCAGGAGGGAATAGACAGCCGTATGATAGATCTGGACGGTA
>JAISRE010000140.1 GCA_031273805.1 Synergistaceae bacterium
CGCTGTCTGGAGATAATGCCTGCGTTCATTAAGCCGCATAGGCCCATGAGCAAGCACATTCCATGACACAAACAACACGCCAAATACAGCTAAAACAATGCACCAATCTCCTCAATTGGTGCATTGTTCCGTAATGGGTTGGTAATGCTTGATCTGTGAGATGTGCTGCTGTCGTGGGCGCATCGTGGTTGTTGCACATCCGTGGGTCCTCCGGTCAAGCCGGAGGACGACAGAGGGGGGCAATCTGGAGGGCGGTGGATGAGGCAAGGCAGAGGACGACAGAGGGGGGCAATCTGGAGGGCGGTGGATGAGGCAAGGCAGAGGACGACAGAGGAGGGCAATCTGGAGGGCGGTGGATGAGGTAAGGCAGAGGAGACAGCGGGGGCAATCTGGAGGGTGGCAGATGGAGTCAGGCCGAAGGGCGGCAGAGAAAAGACGTACGCAGGGACGACAGAGAGGGCAAGTTGGAGACTACAGAAAAAAGCGAGGCGGAGGGAGCTGGAACTTCTCTTTCTGCATGAGAAGGGATATTATCGTGGTTTTAAAACTAAACAGGCTCCCCAAGAGCGGAGATAAAAAGCTCTTAAGGAGCCGTTGAATGCTGATACTACATGCGGACAGTGCTAAGGACTAATGAAACAACCCCAGTCCGCCGGAACCGCGCAGTATGGATAGTGCTTCGTCGTCGATAGTGGACTGATCCGAGCCGCTGGCGAGCATTGCCTGGAGGACATCTCTCGTCTCCTGCATTTTATCCAGGCAACCGATATCCCTGTAGCTGTTCTCGATAAACTCTATATCCTCGGGGTCCGACAATCTTCCGGTGATGTAGGCGAATGAGTATGTGACTGCGGTGAGGAAAGAGAGGCGATCATCCGTCTCAGACCAAAGTTCGGCGAGCACTGCGACAGTCATTATCGCCTCCTCGATATAGCCGTCGTCGTTCTCTTCGCTGTCAATCTCGGAGTCGTCTATCGTCCAGATGTCCAGTATGTAGAAGGCCATTTCCGGGTCGATAGCAAAAGCTGTGAGGAGAGCGTCCAGGATCTCGTCGTCATCATCGCTGGTCTCAAAGAGCGCTAGGGCCCGGCAGAATTCCCCCATCGGCGTCTGGCAGATGTCGGATTCAGCCGACTCTATCACTGCAGCGAAGTCCTCCTGTTCCACCAGGATGGTATAGTATACGAGGCGCGCCGCGCCGTAACACTCCCTGTCCAGCTCCATGAATTCTTTGGCTGATTCGAAGGCCTTCTCTTTGTTGCCGCTGAAGTAGAGGAAAGAGGCGAGGTCGGAGAGCATTGTGACGTAGAGTGAGTATATGTCCTCATCGACCTCATCCAAATCGTCCGTAATCTCTATCTGTGGGCGCAGCAGAGCGATAGCGTCATACAGCAGATCGAGGTTCTTTACGGATGCCTCATCATCCAGCGATTGCCATTTTATATATTTTGCGATAGGGTTATCAGGATCGATATCCATCAACTTATCCATCAGGAGCCCGCGTTTCTCGTCGTCATCCTCCTCAAAGACCTGCTTTATGAGTTCATCAATCTTCAAGTCATCCATATCCTGCATAACATCAATCCTCCGGTGAGAGCGCAAATTTTGGTGGTTCATCGCGCAATTTTGAAACTACCTGCTGGACAATAAATGGGTCGAAGCGCTTTCCAGCGCACGCTTCTATCGAATCCAGCACATTATCGAGCGGCATGCGCGATGAAGATGAGTTGAGGCTCAACATGCCCTCTATTGAGTCAAATATCGAAACTATCCGTGACGCTATCGGAATATCGTTTCCCCTCTGCTGATTTGGATACCCCATCCCGTCCCACCACTCGTGATGAGATAAAATCTGGTCCGCAACCGGGGCTATCTCCGCTATGCAGCGAGCAATCCTGTATCCGACCGCCATGTGCTGCAGCGGAGTCGCTATCCTCTCGTTCGATGGGTTGCCGCGAATAACCTCCAGCTCCTCAGCACATGCAAGAAGCCCTACATCGTGATATCTGCAAAGCAGCCTCAGTATGTAGGAGTCACAGTCTATCTTAATGTTTTCGGTTATCCAATCACCCCACATTATCATGCGCCGGCAACGGTTGCTGACAGCCCCGTTCATCATGCCGTGCATCTGGGCCTCCAGAGCGCCTAAGATTCTGAGTCGCGTCGGCCTTCCGTCCCGAAGCTTGTTGGAGTACATGGTATCCTCGGCCTCACTTATGACCTCGCTTATCGGCGTATCCGCGAAGTTCTTGACGGAGCATCCGAGGGCCATGCTGGGACGGACCAATCCCGTTCCCTTCCAGCTATGGCACATCCTGTTTATTCCATTTACACGCTCCTCCACGCTCTCCTTATCGGTGTTTGGAAGGAGCATTATAAACTCATCTCCACCCCAGCGAAAAATCATGTCGCTTTTTCCCGCGTTTTCGCGCAATATATTGGCCGCAGAGGTGAGCAGCACGTCGCCCTCATGGTGGCCGAAGGCGTCATTAGCTAGTTTAAGGCAGTTCAGATCCGCATAGATAATCCCGAGAGGCAGATTCTCCTTCCGGTCCAGATTGACAAGGGACTCCTCGCAGAGATGTCTGTTGTAGAGTCCTGTCAGAGCGTCGTGACTACTGACAAAGCTTATCTTCTCTACCGCCTGTTTTGCCTCAGTAATATCCTCGACTATTCCGACGGCTCCGAGAAATGCGTTATTATCGGATATGACAGGGCTGAATGAAACCCTGACCCATCCGTTATTTTTACCGTCGGCAGACTGAAACTGCGCCTCGTGCCTGGAGTTGACGCCCACTACCGCGTCCATCGCCGCCTTATTGAAGCGATTGTAAATCTTCAGGTCGTTGTCCTCTGCGAGGCAGATATTCATGACATCGGACTTATCCAGGCCGAAGATGGAGAGGAAGGCTGAGTTGCAGTCTGTTATTATTCCATCGCTGTTAATGTATATAAAGCCCAATGGTGACTCGTGGAATATAGTCCTGTAGCGATCCTCTCTCTCCGAGAGGTCGGATATGGTGTTCATATATTCGTTTATATCTCTGCATGTGAGCGACAGCAGACTGCGCCCGGAGGTTCGATACCAGTTGAATCTGGTCTCGAGAAGAACTTCCCTGCCATTGATGTTCTTGACGGGAAATGTGAGTTTCATCTTCTTGATATCGTCCTCCATGGTTCTGCGAAAAATAGCGTCAAGGTAAACCCTGGGCAGGAATTCGTCTATTCTGACGTTAGCATCCTCCCCGACGGAGAATCCGAAGAGATCCATAGCCATGTTCGATGCGGCGACGACGATCCTGTGCTCGTCCACCAGAAAAAAAATTTCGTTCATGTTCTTTATGAACATGAACAGGTCCTCCGTATTTTCCACTGGTTCTATAACATCTGGTCGATCCTCAAGAACTCTCATGCTCTATACTTGTCCTTTGGCAATATTTGAATTGTCAATCTTGTTGATGCAATTTGATGTCGTTTAATTATACATCATAACTTCATCAAGTGACCGCACAGTTTGATGTTTTGTCCTTAAATCATGGACGGAGAGAATTCTTGGCAGTCGTGTTTAAAAGGGCATGACTCACAGCGGTCGGCGGCTCTTTCAAAAGGTCCTTTTAGAGCTGTTTCGGCGGCTTTGCTTATGTTTTTGCTTATATCGTCCCAATCGTCTATTTTTTCGACTTCAAATGACAGCGTCATATCATCTTTGGTATGTCTCAGGAAAATTATGCCGGCATCGACCTCATGCCCTGGACGCGCTATATGACAGGCCATAGAGTAATACAGGATCTGAGCCCTGTAGAGCTCATGAGGCGCGCTCTGTTCCGGCGTGATCTTCCAGTCTCTGATATGGCTTCCTCGCTCGTCCTCCCAATATACGTCAATGCTGCCAACGAGGTTGGTTCCGGCGTGCGGTATCGAAAACGCCAACTCTCTCCTCAGAGAGCCCTTTTTATTGAGTTCCATCATCTCCCGGCATTCATCGGTGGAGGCGAATCTGCCCAGCCATTCTCGCAGAATTTTTCTGTTGGAGTATGAGCTGTAGACGTGTCTCAGATATGGGGGGATTTCACGCAACATCTCCTCGAGCGATGTCCCGTTTTTAATGGGCAGGTAATCTGAAATGGTCTCGCTGTCGAAATCCCATCTCGAGAGCGTCCAGTGCGCTACCGAACCCAGATCTGAACCGCCGTAACCATCACCGTCGGGCATCTCCCATTTCAACTCGCGTCCCTGCCGATAGCGTATCCTGTACGCGACGGGGCACCAGGAAATAAGCGAGTAAGCCGAGGCCGACATGCGGGCAAGTCTCGGCGTGAAGTGTCTGTCGTCTGAGGACGCGGCGTCCGCGCGCACATGTGCGGCCATCGGTTCCGCACTGCGGCGTGCGGTGAGTTCCAGAGCTGCGCCGGTTATTATCGTTGTCGGCAGCGGGTTGCCGTTTGCCTCGTTTGCCTCGAGCAGAAGGCTGAGCCAGTCGTCTCCGGCGGCGCGGGAGCGGTTCAGGACGCCGCAGCACAGGAGGTAATCCTGGGCGCGCGTCATAGCCACATAAAGAAGGCGCACGCTCTCTTCCATCTCTTCGGCGCGTTCGATGGCGCTATGCCATTTAGCGGTGACGGATGAGCTCCCGTCAGGGAGATGATTTGCCACAACGCCTAGGGATTTGGATACCGAGGCCCTCCCGATTCCCCTTCTCCTGGACGACGCCTCCATTCCCATTATGACCACTGCGGGAAATTCGAGCCCCTTTGACGCGTGTATGGTCATGACTCGCACGGCGTCGATATCTTCGCCGGATGTATCCGGCTCCGAAACCTCCTCCCCGCATGTCATTTCGCGCTCCAGGTAGTGGGCGCAGGCCGATAGGTTGCGCCCGAATGAGCCCTCGTACTCGCGTACCATGTCGATGGCGGCTCTGACGTTTGTTCGCGCCCTGACGCGCGATTCACCGCTGTAGGATGAGAGCCACGAGTCGTCCTCCAGCAGAGAGCACAGAGCCTCTGACGGGCCGATCAGCCTCGCCTTGATTCTCAATTGCGAGACTCTTTGCGCGAAGTTAGGATATCGCGCGGAAAACTCCTCCAGAAGTGCAGTGCCGTTACAGCGAGCCGTCTCAGCCAGTTGAAGCGCTGCGCCGGGGCTCATGCCTGAGAACGGCGACTCTATCCATCCGGCCAGGGAGACTTCGTCGTCCGGCGTGTCCAGCAGGCGCAGAAGTCCCACAATATCCCGTACCTCTCCACGGTTGAAGTATTCCCTGCTGCTGCCAAAGATGACCGGTACGTCCGAGAGGGCGAACGCCGTCTCTATATCACGATACGATGTCCGTGTCGGGACCAGCAGCGTGATGTCCCGCCAGCGCAGCGGGCGGAAGTCCAGATTTCTCTTATCCCACACAGCGTCTCTGCGGTTTACCATCTCCTTCAGCCTGAGCGCAATGCCCGCAGCCAGAGCATGTCTCATCGATTTCGCGCTCTCTCGGGTTTTCTCGCCTTTTTTTGTACTCGCCTCCGTATCGTTCGCGTCATTTTCATCGTCCGCAGCGTGGGAGTACAGCAGAATCTCGATTGGAGACGCCGGGGCCTCAGATCCATTGCGCTTCTTCCACCAAGCGGCATCGGTCGGGGGTCTCAGCGGCTCGTACTTCACGTGCGCGTCTCCGTCGTCGACAACCCCTCTCCTCCAAACATGCCCGAAGAACATATTGATTCCGTCCATCATTCTCCCGCTCATGCGATAGCTGTGAGACAGAGGGATGTGACGGGTTTTTGCAGCGTTCCCTATGTAACGGGCCAGAAGTTTCGGGTTTGCGTGGCGGAATCTGTATATCGACTGCTTTATATCTCCGACGATGAACAGAGTTCTGTTTATCTCCCCGCCCGGTTCGTTCGACGCCGGCCAGGCTCGGGCCAATGCGCCGATCATGTTATCCTGAAGCTCGTCGGTGTCCTGAAACTCGTCAACCATGATGTGCCTGAAGCGCCCGGCGTAAGATTTACTCGCGGCAAGCACCATTCCCGCGTAGCGCACGAGATCTGAGAAGGTGAGTACTCCGCGCTCTTGTCTGGCTGAGTTCCAGCACTCCCATGATACGGCGGCGCTTCCCAGGAGCAGTTTCCTGACGCGTCGCTCCTCCTCGTTGTATGGGGGAGAGACGAACAGCGTGGCGGTTACCTCCGCGTCCCCTCTGCGGTCGTCACGCCATTTCTTCAGGCTTTCGCCAAGTTCCTGCTCGATTAACCGCTTTAAATCACGTCCACCGGTCAGATTTGCCAGCGCATTACTTATCAGATCCACAAAAAAACCTCGCCTCGCCTCGTCACTTCGCGGCTTCTCGCGCCATTTTTCCCACAGTGTCCGCAGCGAGTCTACCAGGCGAGATGTGCCGACGCCGACTAAGATTTGCTCTATAGCCGGAAATACGCCGTGCTGCCATGTATCCCAAGCGGAGTCCCACTTATCCGACAAAAATGAGGCGACTCTCTCCTGTGCCGCTGATTCCAGCCCCGGGTCGAAATCCCTTATTTCCTCAGGATGCAGGTTCATGCTGCCGAAGAGTTCGCATGCGTCCCTCCCGAGGTTTGCGAGCAGCGTTGCGCCAAAGTAATTAAAGAAGTCTGTATATGCCGGGTCATCCCGCATGGACATGGCGTATAGATTCCATTCATCGGACATGCGGCCCGGCATACGCTCCGCCGCTCTGGTTTCGATGCTCCATCTCAGGTCGTGCCAGAATTCACGTTCGCTCGGCGCGTTCACTATGGTTGAGCGCGGATCGAGGTCCAGCTCCAGACCGGACTCCCGGATAACCCTGAGCGCGAATGAGTGAATGGTCGAGATATACGCCTCATCCAGACGATCTATCGCGTCCCTGAGGTGCGGCATATCTGCGGAATACCACGCCTTGAGGGTATCTCGTATGCGTTCTCTCATTTCGGTGGCCGCAAGCTGTGTGAACGTGAGCGTCAATATCTGGTCGACGCAGCACTCGGGATCGCTCGCCAGAAGCCACGCAAATCGGCGGGCGAGCGTGTGAGTCTTTCCTGTCCCTGCCCCGGCGCTGACCACTATCAGGGGGTCACGCGAGCATATCGCAAGCCGCTGTTCCTCCCTTACGTCGCCTATCAGTCCGGAGTATTCAGTTTCTTTCATCCATGTCGTCCTGTGATGACTTCTCGCTGATCTCATAGCGTTCGGAGCGTCTGCATATGGACGAATAACCGCATATACGGCACCGCAGCGAGTCATAATCCGCACTGTATCGTCCAGCCAGGGCCTCCCTGTCCATCCTGCGCATCGCCTCCATTGCCTCCTCCGTCTTTTCGTCGAGATCAGGATCGCGGCCAGAGGCGCCGTATATTTCGTCCAACCCCCTCGACCAGGCGCCGCGAATCCTCCCGTCCCCGTGCCCCGCGTAACATACGCCGCCGACGTCGATATCGGCATTTCGCAGCGTTAGGGCGTACGAGGCCAGCTGAAGGCTGTTCCTGTACGCGTCGCCGCTGCCCAGCTTATAATCGACTATAACCGCAGTTGTTCCGAAGTCTCCGGACCAGAAATCCACGCGGTCGGCTCTGCCGGAGAATACTGTGTTTTCCATCTCGAACTCCGGCATGACGAACTCCGTCTCCGTCCGGGAGCGCCTCAATCCGGCGCTGCCAGCTCTGCGCTCGGTGTCGTCCTGCCAGTTCGCGATATCTAGCATCCTGCTCTTCAAGTCCGACATTATGAACGAGGCTCTCGGGTCGGCTGCGGCGGGAAATTTTACGGATATCGCGGATATGGCGCCGTCCCACTGTTCGAGCAGCACTGTGCTCAGTTTGCGTGAGCCGGGGGATGACATATACTCCATCCATATCGATTGCCACATCTCGTGCATGACCGTTCCCCGAAATATTCTGTCGAATACCGTTTCGCTCTCGAGCGGGGATTTGAACCGCGCTATATTGCCGCACCAGAACGAGAAAGGGCAGAGCGCCCACTCGTCGATGGAGCTCAGGCGCACCCGCGTCTTGCCGCTTCTATTCGTCATGTCGGAGAAAGCTGTCCGCGGGAACGCGCCGCGGTAAACCTCGTCATCATTGGCGGCAATCTGCGCGATTGTGTAATCGCGCAGGATTGAATATCCGCTGAACATGTCTCCCGGCAGAGAGGAGAGGAAGGGCGAGTCCCCCTGCGGGCGTCCACCGGCGTCCATTCCCGAGCGAGATATTACAGTCAGATGCTCGCCGATTGCCGCCAGTCTTCTGAATAGAGCTTCTTTCTGTTCGCGCTCCTCGTGAATGGTGGGCAGATGCGCCGCAGTATCGGGGGAGTCGTTAACTTCAGTCCTGATCTCCCCGGAGAGCAGCGGTTGATCTGAGGACGGCCCCGGATATCTTGCCGGGTCGACATCCGTCATTACCCATAGAGAGTGAGAGGCAAGCACCGGAGGAGCGGAGCCGTACAGCGTGACGACTCCGTCATACTGAGGCGGGAATGCCGTGGTCGCCTCCCGGCTCCAGCCGGCGATAAAATCCATCGCCTTATCGCCCTTGAATCTGAGTGAAGCGGCCTCGCCGATTGAGGGAGAGAGTTCGTTCAGCATATCCAGTTTCTGCTCGATCTCCAGTCTGGCTGAGGAGATTTCCCTCACCGCCGAGTCCATATCATAGTCATGGCCGGCCTCCAGAGACAGTCTTCGCTCCCATTCCCCATCCTCCGTAAGATTCAGAAGAGCCCGCAGTATCTCCTCTCCAGTATGTCCCTCTTCGCTGTCTATGTACTCACAGAATGAATTGAGCCTCTCGAATGCCGTTAGCGCGCGTTCGTTATCTTTAAGGTATGACCTCCACATTTCGACCCCCTCCGGCATCTCGCTCACGAATCGTCTGCCGTCGAGCTCACCGGCGCCGATATGTGGGTCGCGCAGGAGGTTTAGTGTGCGTTTTGGAGGCCAGCCGAGCCGGTGAACGTCCCATGCGCCGCGCGCTATATAGGCTATGGGTGTCCTGTCGACGGAGGTCTCCTCGCGGGATTGATACGGTATTCCCCGTCTTGTCAGGGCAAGCCCCATGAGCCGCAGGTGTTCCGGCGGAGTCAGTATGCCGATATCGTCTCCGATCGCCGCGTCTCGTTCGGAGCGGCGCCTGACGATCTCGTCGGCTATCATTTCGAATTGCGAGTGGATGTCCGGGGATATCATAGTCTCAACGGAACATGTGTCGCTTGAAAGTTTTTTTTGCTCGATTCCGAGCTGATCTGCGACATCCCGGAAGTTTTTCATGCCGGAGTCCGGCATGAAAAACTTCATCGAGACGCCGAGTTCACGCAGTGTCGTGACAAGCCTGAGCTGTGCCCCGGTAAAGGAGAGGAAGCCTATCCAATATATCGCAATATCGCGCATGAGATCCGGCTGAGACAAATTGACAGCGTCGGCTGTAAGAGACGGCATCTGTGAGCTGTCGGCCAGCCCGTGTCCCTCCAGGTATAACAAATAGTCAGTGTAAAGCCTGTATAAAAGATCACGCAAAGACAGTTCGGCGGCGTTTTTTTCCCCTTCGCCGCCAAGAATACTGTCGGGCGCCACATCCTCGAGCAGAAGCTCCCTTATGGCGTCACTGAGCACGTCGATAAAGCCGCTTCTCCTGACGCCCCCCGGCACTGAAATCCCCCTGGAGTCGAGTTCGGTCAGCGTTCGTCCCAGCAGGAACTCGAGCACCAGCCTGTGGTCCGGCGGGTCGATGCATCTTAACCGCCTGGAGCGCGGCACGAGCTGGATATATAGTTCGGACCAGCTCCATATGTCGGGTCTCTCGCCGAAATATTTTCCGGAAGAACGAAGCATATCGAGTAATATGCCCTCACTGGATTTCGACGGCAGCATATAGACTATTCTTGCGGAGGACGCGTCAGTGCCGGCCGATCGTTTAAGAGCTGTCTTCAGCGAGGAGAGTTTGGGGTAGCTGTAGAGGTCAGTCATTTAAGTATAATGAGGGCCTTATGTGCGGCCCTCATTATTCAGTCCTCCATGCTTTTTGAGGTGGACCAGTCGTACAGAGAGTTCAAAAGTTCATCTTTCGTCTCGTGTTTAATTATCTCGGCAATGTGTTCCAGAGTTCGGCGACGCACCATTTCAACCTTCTCACAGATAAAACGTTCAGCCGCCCCCGGTTTGATCTGATCCAGCGGCACCATATCCTCCATGAGTCCCTCCACGAACTCGGATTTGATATCCATGCGCAGAGCTCCCCAAGGCGCGTCATCCGAGGGTATATACTCATTGTGCCGGTTCAGCTCAGTTTCTATTACACGAGCTTTTAATTTGTCCTCATGACGCGCCCTCATCTCGAGGCAGTAGTTCTCCGCGTCATTTTCATTGTCGTAAGCGACAGCATTGATAGTGTCGCCCGCATTCTCAACCACGATCCATATTTTTCCCTCTTTACGAGTCATCGCGTTCAACCCTCCATATTTGTTTTATCTATCCCCTTGTCACATGTCGCAGTCCCGGAGACTTGTATCCACCCGACTCACTACGCGAATCGGATCGTGGCGGAAGTACATCCATGCCGCGCAAAACCGCGCGAAGAATGCGGTTTTGCGCGCTTACTTCGCCACTCGTCCGACATCGTGTCGGCCGCCGATTCGCTTCGTTCGTTCGGGCGAATACAAGTCTCTGCCTGATCTAAACTGATAGTCATATTTGTTTTATCTATCCCCTATAAATGGATTACTCAGCACCCCGATGCCGTCTATCTCGACCTCCACTCGATCTTCCGGGTTTACCCTGCCCACCCCCTCAGGCGTGCCGGTTGCGATAATATCTCCAGGTTCAAGCGTGGCAAAGCGGCTTATATGAGATATTATGCGAGAAACAGGGAAGATCATGCTGCTTAAAACGTCCATCTGAACTACATTGCCGTTCAGCCTGGTAGTTATTCTCGCGTCGTCAGGCATGCGGTTGGTCAACAGGATTATCGGCCCGAAAGGTCCGAACGTGTCAAATCCCTTTGCCCTTGCCCACTGCCCGTCTCTGTTCTGCAGGTCTCGCGCGGTCACATCGTTGAAGCACGAGTAGCCTGCCACGTAAGAGTACGCTTCGTCTTCAGAAACCCGGCGGCATCTTCTCCCGATGACCGCCGCCAGCTCTCCCTCGTAGTCAACTCTCCCGGCCCAATCAGGAATGCGGACGATGTCCCCGTTTCCAACGATAGTGGTGAGAGATTTGATGAAAATCAAAGGCTCGGCCGGGATCTCGTGATCCAGTTCCCGTGCGTGTCCAATGTAGTTGCGTCCCACACACCATATTTGGGTTGGAATCGACGGAGGCATGATCTTTACCCGGTCCAGAGGGTAGCTCATCCTCATATTAGAGTATCCTGTCAGGAAATCACCCTCCACTATATCGACCATTGCCCCGCGCAACGTGCCGTTGTACATTCTGCCGTCGATCGAAAATCTACAGAATTTTTTTGGCTCCGCATAATTCGTCATCCCGGACATCCTTCTGGCATTACATTACCCGTTCAAACGCACGCTTGATGCGGAACAAACCATCCACAAGCTGTGCCTTGGGACAGCCTATGTTCAATCTCGCGAATCCATCTCCGCAGGAACCGAAATTTATGCCATTATTGAGCGCTACTCTTGCTTCATTTATCAGGATACGCGTTAACTCAGAGTTCTTCAAGCCGTAATCCCTGAAATCGAGCCAGAATATGTAAGTGCCCTCCGGATGTTTCAGTTTGACGCGCGGCATCTCCTCGCGCAGAAATTCAAGAACCAGGTCCCTGTTTTTTTCCAGGTATGACATCGCCGCTTCGAGCCAGGGCGCGCCCTTTGTATATGCCGCCTCGAGGGCTGACAGCGCCATCATATTCAAGCTCGACAGGTGTTTTCTGCCGAGGGCCCTTTTCATCCGGGCGGCAATTTTTTCATCCCTGGCAATCCACGCCGACGCGGTGAGCCCGGCTATGTTGAATGTCTTGCTTGGCGCCACGAGCGTCACTAGCAGACGATCGATCGATGGCGCGGCAACGGACATGGGAATGTGACGAGCATCGCTGTAGACGAGATCCTGATGTATCTCGTCGGATATTATCATTATTTCATGCTCCTCGCATATTTCGGCAAGCGCGGCAAGCTCCTCCCGGCGCCACACCCTTGCCACCGGATTATGAGGGCTGCAGAGCAGGATTGCCTTGACTTTGGGCGTAAGCGCGCTTTTTAGGTGTTCGAAGTCCATCTCGTATCCATCCGGCGTCTCATTTAAAGGATTTTCGATAAGGACTCTGTCATTATCCGTCACCACTCTGAAAAAGGGCGGGTATATAGGGGGCTGCACGACTATCCCGTCCCCCGGCGCCGTGAACTCGCACACTGCCGCCGCCAGTCCGGCGACGACGCCCGACATGTAGCCGACGTCTTCCGGCTTCACATCCCACCCGTGTCGCTTCCGCTCCCATTCGGCAACTGCCCTGCGCCCCGGTTCACTCATGATGGGGTACCCGAACACGCCGAATTCGACAATCTCCCTCAAAGACGCTATTATCTCGGGCGCGGATTTGAAATCCATATCCGCCACCCAATATGCGCTCAGGTCATCCCTGCCAAACTCGTCTTTAAGTCCATCCCACTTGGAGCAGTTGGTTCCCCTCCTGTCGATTGGCGTGTCGAAATCATAAATATATGGTTGTGCCATATCCTCACCTCGTTCTGATAAAATTTTCAATCCCCGCGTCACCCTTTAATGACATTTTAATCCACTATCCGCGATATGGCTAGGGAAACACTTCGCTGCAAAGAAGATTGAATCAGTGTTTCCCAGGGTCGCTTTAAAGTCAGTGAGTTGACATGCTAATCGCGTAAATAATTTTATTTCTGCAGTCTTGTCATGTATTTAAAATAGGTTTAATATATGAAACGATCTTAACGAATTTGGCGGGAGCGCCTGCGTATTAATCAGGAGGGATTCAGATGGATGATTTATCGTCGCGGCTGAGTTATTATCGCCCGTCAGGGGTAGCCCCTATTTCAGGGGTGATCGCAACGCTTTTTATCGGCGCGGTTGTCGGCATTGCTCTATCCGCCGTTTACGCCTACATAGTTTTTTATGACCCGTTTATCTACATAAACGCGCTGGCGATCTTATTCTTCGGCGCGCTGACAGGACATGTAATCGCAAAAGGGACCCACATATTCCGCATTCGCAGTCCGTTTGCGGCCGGGTTAATAGGTACGGTCGTATTCATATTGGCATACACCGCCCACTGGTTCGTCTATCTTTCCGTCATAGTGACAGATTCCGCGTTTCAGCCAGCCATGATTATACAGAATGCTTTTAAGCTGATGCGGAATCTCCCTTTGGCATGGAGCGTCGTGTGCTATATATACGAGAATGGCGTCTGGAGCTTAAGAAGCGGCTCGAATGTCTCGGGCTATTTCCTGCTGGTTGTGTGGGCGGCGGAGGCTCTGGCTCTTTTCGTTTCATTGATTGTCTCGTCCGTTGACAAAACCAGGAGCCCATATTCTGAGCGGCAGGACAAATGGATAGACCAGGAAATACTCCCGCAACCCATAACGTATATAGAGGACAAGGATGAGTTTAAAAGGGCTCTGGCGAACGGAGATTTCAGCGCCCTCACGGTGAAATTTATCCCGGACGACGATGCCGGCGGCGAGACGGCGGGAGGCTCGGGGAAGCAGGAGATTAATTTTGCGACCGTGACGCTTTATTCCGACACCCCTGATTCATACGTCACAATCCAAAATGTCTCCAACACGATTGCTAAAAACAAGCGGAGCAAACAGAGCGTGGATACGGTAGTGCAATATCTGAAGATCCCCCAGACAGTGGCTCAAAATATTAAGTTTGTCCTTAAGGAACCGCTGATTAAATAACCTTCGGCTGCAATGGGCGGACTCGCTCCCCATCTTCGCCTGCGGCCATTTGCGACAACCGTTTCGATGGAGAACGAATCCGCTCCATTTCGCTCGAAGAACATTTAATCAGCGATTCCTTAGCTGACCTCTAGGTCAGTCGATATTTTCCACACTGTCTACGGCGCTCTTGTCTATCTCGAGAAGTGTCCGGCGAGGGCCTGTGGACATCAGGACGGAGTTCTGCCGCACCTCCAGGACCGTTCCTCGGATGCCGCCCGCGTAGATGACGCTGCCCTCCCTGATAGACGCCAACATCGAGAAGAGACTTCTCTGCCTCCGCCGGTGCGGACGAATGATCGCGAAGTTCAGAAACAACACAAAAAAGAGCATTGTGATCAACGTGATAAACTGCACCAGCCAGCCCTCCTCATTTACTACGGGAATAGATTTGCCGCTTCCCCTGTCGTCCTCCTGCCTACCTCTCCTGTCGTCCTCCGGCTTGACCGGAGGACCCACGCACGTACATGAACCACGAGACGACAGAGGGGGACAAGTATTCCCATTGTTCGTTGCGATTAGCTATCATGGCGTGTTAATCGGACAGGCGCTCTCGGGCTGATGTCCGTCGATGCTCAGAATAGCCCATCGGGCAACCTCGAGCTCGGTCTTGGCCGCTCCAACCTCCAATAGGACGAGGTCGCCGTTTACAGCCGTTATTACGCCGTGTACCCCCGCTTGAGTGAAGACCCTGTCGCCGACTTTGAGCGAGTCCTGGAGGGATTTTTTAGCTTTTTTTGCCTGGGCTTCCGGGCGGAGAAATCCAAAAAACAACAGCAGCAGCAGGATCAGGAGCATTGCCGCATAGATTGGGGTTGCCTGTCCGGTGTTCATCGCTGTCCCGCTATTTTTCCCAAGGCGTCCGACGTGTATCGGATCCCGTTCTCCAGATGCCCGCAGTCGCTGAGGTATCTCAGGATGGTGTACCTTTTATCGGGGGCGGCGCAGCGGCGTATCATCTCCGCTATGGCCTCGCCAGATAAATAACCCTCTATGTCGGCCGTTATCCGGGAGTTTGTCAGCAGATCCCAAACCTGCTCCGGCGGCAGCAGGTATTTCAGCAGCTCATCCGTTATCGATTCCAGTTCGGCTGGGTGCAGCTCCTCCAGCAGGTACCGGTACAGCAGGGTGGATATCAGTGTGCCAAACCCTACCGACACGCCGTGGGAGATGAACGATCCGGAGTCGAGGGCGGATTCTACCATAAAATGCGAGAATATGTGTTCGCTTCCTGAAGCCGGGCGCGTATCGGACACGAGCGCCATGCAGACCCCCGTCATGACCAGCGCGTCTGTGAGCGCGGCGATTGCCCGCGCGTCCCTGGATATTAGCCCGTTGAGGTTAAGTACGCAGTTCATGGAGCTCTCGTCCATGAGCGCCGCCGCCCTCTCGCAGAAGTACTCGCCGGTCATGCGGCGTGACAGCGCCCAGTCAGGCAGCGCCGTCCGTTTGCCAAGCATGTCGCCGAACCCTGATTTGATCAAATCGAATGGAGCGCCGCCGATAACGGCCATATCGCCGAAGATGGCGTCCGGGTAGCGGCAGTCCTTGAATATCTTCCTCCTGCCGTCCACTGCCACGGCCGCGACATTCGATGCGTAGCCGTCCATTGACGGACATGTCATGACCAATATAAATGGCTTGCCGAGCCTGCTTGCCACAAATCTCCCAAGGTCCGTCACAGTGCCTCCGCCTACGGCTACGATCCCATCCATACCTGGCTCAGTGTCCAGCACGACCGTACCGACCACGGCGTCGTCGTTCTTCAGCCGCTCGCTCTGGAACTCCCTGACCTTCAACTTCCAGCCATGTTCCCTGAGGTCTTCGGCAAGCCGGTCGTTGACGGCGGATTTAGTATGGTAGTCGCAGAGCATAAGCGCCCTTTTCCCGCCGAGTATTCTCTCGAATCCGGTAGGGGAGAGAGCCCCCTCTCCGGTGTTGATCTCCCGGATGGGCACATAGTGTGTCCGTCCGCACTCACAATCGAATTCATGGTTTATCAGCTCGAGGACTTTTCCCACGAGTATGCCCCTCCTCTGAGAGTGTGATTTTTTATAACGCGGGTTTACTCCGTGAAGCTATCTATAAGATCGGACAAAGCCTCCACCGCATCCCTCTCGTCTGCGCCCTCAGCGGAGAGAATGGCGTCCTCGCCATTCTCCAGCCCGAGAGCCAGCAGCATAACTATGGATTTTGCGTTGTATAGATCTTCATCGTCAACGCGCTTCAGCGTTATGTTCGAGTCATATTTCGCGGCGATTGCCACGAAGTCGGCCGCCGGTCGCGCGTGCAGCCCTGTGGCGTTTTTCACGTGAATTTTTTTTGAATACAAGATGTCCCCTCCTCCAATATGCCCCGCAAAGTCGGTTGGTTGTCGGCAAAGGCCTGCAGGCGCGCTCGGACCTCGCTTTCAGTTTTCATCTGCTGCACCTCCTGAGCCAGGCTGACGGCGTCGCTCATGTCAAGTCCACATATCGCCCGCTTCGCGGCGGCTATCGATGCCGAACACATGCTGAATTTTTCTATGCCCAGTCCAAGCAGAGCCGGTATGGCAAGGGGGTCCCCGCCAATCTCTCCGCAGATGCCCACTGTGCGGTCCGCTCCCGCAAATCCCCGGGCGATCATCCCCAGGATGCGGAACATGGCGGGGTGATACTCCTGATAGCATGATTCTACCGCCGGGTTCAATCGGTCGGCCGCGTTGAGATACTGACAGAGGTCGTTCGTGCCGATGCTTACAAAATCTACATACGGCGCGACCAGGTCCGCTATGAGCGCAATCGACGGTATCTCGACCATTATTCCGATCTTGATGCAGCAGTTCCACGCGATTCCATCCGCGTCCAGCTTTGCCCCCTGTTCCGCTATGAACTCCTTAGCTCTTTGGATCTCGTCCAGCGAGCTCACCATCGGCAGCATTAAGCGCAGATCTCCGTGCGCGGACGCGCGCAGCGCCGCGCGTATCTGCGCGCCAAACAGCTCTGGCCTGGCGAAACAGAGGCGCAGTCCCCGCAACCCCAAAAACGGGTTATTTTCGCTCTGAAGATTGAAACGCTCCAGCTGTTTATCACCGCCGATATCCAGGGTGCGCATAATCAGAGGTTTGCCGCGAAACGCATCGAGGGCTTTCCTGTAGATCCTATATTGCTCGTCCTCGTCCGGTATCCTGTCAGACCCCAGATAGATGAACTCAGTGCGGAAGAGGCCGACTCCGTCGGCGCAGACGGCGCCGGCGAGTTCATAGTCACTGACGCCGGATATGTTCATCCCGACCCAAATACGGCGCCCGTCGCGGGTGACGGGCTCGACGCCGCGCCATGTCCTCATCTCCATCGACAGGGCGCTCATTGACTCCCTCTTAGCGGCATAAGCCTCGCGCTCGTCGTCGCCAGGCGCCAGAAGTATCTCCCCATTTTCGGCGTCGAGCACAACAGTATCCCCGTCGCGGATGAGGCTCATGCAATCCTGCACGCCAAGCACCGCAGGGATCTCATAGCCGCGCGCGATTATGGCGGTATGCGAGGTTGTTCCGCCGACTTGCGTGATAATCCCGAGCACGTTGTCGCGGTCAATGGAGACTGTGTCCGACGGGTAAAGGTCATCGCACACTACGATCACAGGTTTTTCCAGGGATGATAGGTTCCGTTCACCCACGCCCGCCCAACATCTCAGGAGTCTGTTTTTCACGTCCTGAAGGTCGGAAGCGCGCTCTCGCATACTTGCGCTTTTGGATTTCCTCAGCAGCGCGCTGTATTTGTCGAACACGCTGGCTATTGCGGCGTCCGCAGATAGCAGATCGCTGCATACCATGCCGCGCACTTCCTCATCTATCACCGGATCCATCAGGATCTCCATGTGTGCGGACAGTATTCCGGCTTTGTCCGGCGCCCTCTCCATGACGCGATTTTGCGCCTCCTCCATCTCGCGCCTTGCGGCGGATCGAGCTTCCACATAGATCTCTATATTCCTCTCCACGTCCGCTTTTTCGATGGGGCTGATTTCCGGCGCGGCCTGAAACGGCTCATAGCGAAAAACCTCTCCGATCACAATACCTCCGGATACGGGGATCCCCGGCAGCTTCATTTTATCCCTCCAAAACTTAAGGAACCGCTGATTTACTTAAGTAGTCACATCAGATGTCCACTGAGTAACCTGGGTTAAACAGATATATCGCGCGTGAACCTTTAATGGGCGTGCCCTCAGGGTTTAGTGTGACCCGAAACCGTATCAGAACCGGAACCCCCGCGCTCATTCCGAGAATCTCCGCCTCGCGCGCCTCTAGGGTGGCTGCGGAGAGCTCGTCCACTGCCTTTGCTGAGACGTGCCCGAAGGTCTCCATGACAGCGAAGGTGGACTTGCCGCCCTCGAACATCTCCCGTGTCACGCCGGCGTAAAATTTGGAGGGCATGTATGAAAATTCCAGCCCTACGGGTTTGTCGTCCGCGAGCAGCAGCCTCTCCATAACATTGACCTCGTCTCCCTCATTCAGCTTGAGCCGGTTTGCAACCTGAGGCCACGCGGGACGTTTTTCGAAGGTCAGGATTCGATTGCCCGGTTTTTGGCCGCGTCTTTTTGCCTCTCCGGTGAAGCTGTGATTTCCCGTAACAAGATCCCATAGGTATGGTTCACGCACACGCACCCGGCTTGCCCTGCCGGGCACGCGCTCCACTACGCCTTCATACACGAGGTCGCCTATCCCTTCGCGGACGAAATCCTCGCCAGCTCCGTATTTCTTCGCAAGGGACGCAACAAGCGGCAGCATCTTCCCGGTCTTGTATACACCTCTGCGGACTGCGTCGCAAATTTTGACTGCCAGATCGTTCATTTACATAAGCCCCTTTGTCCTGGAATCACGCGTTTTTCGTGGTTGCTGCGTTCAGGTACTGGTCGACGTACTCCTCGCTCGCACCGAAGAACATGAACCACTGCTTGCGGTGGGTCTTGAAATGCCACAGCGCCAGAACATAAGCCGCCACGCATACCGTTATCAGAACATATCTGAGTGAGCCGTCGGCGCTGAAGCACTTCATTATCACGTAAAGCGGAGGCTGCGCGGCCACGCACCAGCTGTTTATAAATGTCTGCCCGGCCTCCAGTGTCGTCCCGGCCTTGAGCGCCATCTGCGTAAAGAGCTCAGCGGTATCGCTGACCATGTAGTGGACGGCCGAATACCAGATCGTGCCGGTGAGGACGGTGTTCAGTATGTTGCCCTTGAACACCGCGACAGCCCCTATTGCCATGAACGGCATGGCGGGGATGTCCGCCATCGGGATGGTGCGGTTGCCGGGGAGTATCACGGCTGTGAGCACAAGGATGGGTATAAGCAGCAGTCCTGAGGTCAGCGTGGCCGTTTCGCCGAAGTACACGGCGGGGTCGATTCCGATGTTGAATATCTTGCGTTTCGTTTTGCCGCTGCGCATTCTGGCGTTCATCGCCTGGCTCACTGGTATCAGCCCCTTGACGAACATTCCGGACACGGTGGGATAGATGACCAGCATGGCGGCCAGCGTCAGAGCGAAGTTCAATATCTTCGACCAGGTCGCGAGGACGTTCAATGCGTTGACGTAAGCTATTATTCCCATCACCGTGCCCATGATGATGCCGATCATGGCCGGCTCACCGAAGAAACCCAGGCGATCCTGGATCTTTGTCGGCTCCCAATGCAGCTCCCTGATGTTGAGTTTCTTGAACAGCCACCGGATAGCGCCGGCCAGGATCGAGATGTTGGTGGTGCAGTTGCAGGTGTTGGTCAGACCCTGATAGCCGTAATACTCCTGTAAGGCCGGCGCCAGGAAGTCCGCCACGAGCAGCATGAACATGTTCATGAAGAAGCATGCGGAAAGCGCTAAAGCGAAGCTCCCCGTGAGGAACTGCACCATTATCCCCCAAACCACGAAATAGTAGTTGTTCCAAATGTCGGTCGGCTGGAAGGTATCTGTGACCTTGATAAAATACAAAAATAAATTGAACGCCAGGCCGATGATAAAGTAAAGCATGCCCAGCGAGTTGCTGTATACGATTGCCGCCGCAGCGGGCCAGCCAATGTCGACTACGTCGAAGGTCTTGCCGACGTTAGCTGAAATGGCGACCATAACGCCGTCCAACTGCCCCCAGAGAATGCCCAGTATGATATTGAACGCAGTGAGACCGATTGCCATGAAGACGGCGGCCCTCAGCGCTTTTTTGGCCGCGACCCCGATAGAGACGCTCAAAATAAAAATTACGATCGGTACCAGAACCGTAACTCCAAAGGTATCAAGGAATATTTTAAAAACATCCGCGAGCTGCTGCAAGAAATTCATAGAACCTCTCCTCCTTTTTATTGATTTATAATTAAGATATACGTCATGTTGCTTATTTTTTTAATCCGAACTCACCTTGGCGATGGTGTCCAGCAGCAGTTGGCCAAACTCCTCCTTACCGATGCCGGTGAACATGGGCAGGCCGATCAGGACGGGCGCGCCGTTTTTATTTGTGGAGCTGGTTTTACCTGTGGCAACGATAATGTCGGCCTCAGTCAGGTTGGGTATCTCCGTTATCTTGTGCGGGCTGATGACATAGGGTATTTTTTTTGATTTCAGGAGATTTTCGATTTCCTCCGTCACAACAGTGGTGGTAAAAATCCCCCCGCCGCAGCACACGCATATGTGGACGCTATGGGCCATAAGAAAACACTCTCCTTCAGTTTTGCTGACAAGCAACTCATAAAACATTATGACTATCAGCTTGTCACATGTTGTAGTTCTGGAGGGTCAAGCCACGGTCCGACTCACTACGCGAATCGGACCGTGGCGCGTGGGCATCCATGCCGCTCAAAACCGCATGAAGAACGCGGTTTTGAGCTTACTTCGCCACTCGTCCGACATCGTGTCGGTCGCCGATTCGCTTCGTTCGTTCGGGCGCCTTGACCCTTTACCTGAGCTAAACTGATAGTCATACAAAACATTGCCGCCGGTGAATTACCATGAGATATCCAACATGCCCTCCAGGATACCGTCCAGCTCGCGCAGCAGAGCCGCCGGGCTCTTTGCCGCCACCAGCCTGCCGACATCGTCTCCGTTCGCAAACGCCCTGGCGAATCTCCGCAGTACGGACAATTGGTTTTTAGGATCCAGAATGCCGAACAAAAAAACTATCTTAGCAGGGATATTTTCACCACTGCGGTCCATGTTTTTAAAGAGGACGGGTTCGGCGAGTGTGGCGATGGAGACAAATGGTTCGCAGCAGCCGTCGCTGATATGCGGGATCGCGAGAGGCACCGGCATCGGCAGGCCGGTGGGGTATTCTATCTCCCGCTCCAGCAGCTTAACCACAAACAGCTCCTCCACTAAACCCTCTTCCTTTGCCATCCCCGCAAGCCGACTGATCACCTCGGCCGGGTTTTCGAATCTCTGGTTCAGAAGGACCAACCGCTCATTGGTTTTCATTTGCGATTCGCCCATTTAAAATCCTCCTCGCTCAAGTGTTGTTTAATACCAGCCCACATCGTTGACCGCCTTGACCATCGACGCCACGTTCTCCTCGGGCGAGCCGGGGGCCACCTCGCATCCCGCCATGTACACAAAGCGACCGGGCAGAATTGCCTTGCCCTTCTCCACAATTTCGCAGCTTATCCTGTACACCTCGTCCGGCGCGCCTTTGATGATAAGGCTCGGATCGATATTGCCGCAGATCACTTGATCCGGGAAATACTTTGCCGCGTCCTCCAGGGATGTCTCCCTGCCGATGCTGATCATCCCGCGCCGCCCGTCCTTGGAAAAGGGGATTTCGGGCCAGTATGGGAGGTTCAGTCCATGTTCCCCGCACATGTGCAGGTAGCAGCCTTTGGCGCCCATCTCCAGGACCTTCGAGTTTAGCTCCGTGATATAGGGCACGGCAAAGTCCTGGAATACCTGAGGGGAGATCAGCGCGTTGCTCTCACTGGGCGACACGCCGCGGGCAAGAACCTGGTCGCGGCCAAATTCACCGATGAAATACTCCGCGACCTGAAGGATATGATCCGTCATCTTTCTGATGGCCTTATGCGCAATCTCAGGCGCCAGAATAATACACTCCATAAACTTGGACACCCCAAAGAGATTGGCGGCGTGGGAAAAGGGGGAGCCGCAGATAAACGCTATTTCGCTGCCATTTTTCCTCTGCAGGTGTGCGAACTCCATCTGATGGGGGATGCAGCCGGCGTTTTTGGGGTCCGGCAGCTCCAACGCGTCGATGTCAAATGTCTCCCAGTCCTTGATCGGCCGCTCCTTGACTTCGGGGCCGAACGAGCTGTCCTTGAGGTACTCGATGGTCCCGCCAAATTCCCCCGCGCCGTACGCCACAAAAGTGTAGAACGGACCGCCGTCAAAGCCGAAATCAGCGTATGTCCGCTCCTGGCACCTGTAGCTCGCCTCCGGGTTCTTGTACACATCAGCCAGTGGTATCCCGGTATGTTTCGCGCAAAAGGAATAGCCCTTATGAACTACCGGGACCCGGTCGGTCATTTTTTTTCGATATAGCGCCTCGATTCTCTCGTGCCCGGTCATTTGGTCTTTTTTCAATAGCGCATCCCCCCAGTCTAATATTAAATTCCTATTAATTGAATATGTTTAATGGGCGCCGTTAGATTGTATTAACAGCAAATATTTTTGTCAAGTGACCGCTCTTATACTCCCGCTTCAGGCGTCCATCCACGGTTTGAGCACGACCTTTATCGCTTTGCCGCTCTGTATGGCGCGGACCCCCTCCTCCATTTTTTCCAGAGGGAGCTTGTGAGTGATGATGCGGGAGTCAATCTTTCCGGAGGTTAAAAGATCGTAACCCTTTGCAAAATCGGCTGCAGAGTAGGAGTATGCCCCGAACACCCTCAGGCGCTTATAGTGGATCATGTTGGCGTCGACGGTCGTCATGGATTCGTCCTTGGGCAGTCCGCCGAACATCGACAGCCTTCCCTCCTTGCGGAGCATTTCAACGCCCTGCTGATGGGGTTTTGCGGACGGGTTCGCGGAGATGCAGACGTCCGCGCCGCGACCGCATGTGATATCCATCACCCTCCGCACGAGATCGTCCTCAGACGAGACGACGAAGTGAGTTCCGCCAAACTTCCTGCTCAGCGCGATACGGGAGGGGCTCGTGTCAGCCAGCACTATAACGCTGGCACCTCGCAGTTTGGCTATCATCGCGTGCAGACAGCCGATCGGCCCCGCGCCTATGACCACCACCGATTCACCGAGGCCCACCTGCAGGTCGGATTGCGCCTTTATAACCGAGGCCAGCAGCTCCGCCAGTATCATCGGCTCGAGGTCGACGTCCTCCGGTACCTTGATGATCTGCCCGCGCTGAAGCATTGTCCCGTGAAAAACCATGTACTGAGCGAATCCTCCCGGGAAGCTGGTTCCAGCCACTTCGAGGGTGTCGCAGAGGCCCGGCGCCTTGTTCACGCAGTAGTAACACTTGCCGCATGGGATAGCCGGGTTCGCTACCACCCTGTCTCCAACCGCGTAGCCCGTGACGTTCCTCCCGACAGCGGCCACAATGCCCGCGTTTTCGTGTCCCAGAATGACGGGATAGTTTATTTTGGCCGAGCCCACGGAATAGGTGCGCACATCGGAGCCGCAGAGGCCGACAGAGTCGATCTTGATTAAAAGACCGTCGTCCGGACAATCCGGAACAGGTATATCCCGTATTTCAACTTGCGCTTTCCCAGTGAGATAGAGTGCCTTCAATTTACATCTCTCCTTATGCCCGGTCGAATAGGCGTCTTTACGACCTCAGCTCTTTATTGAATATGAATTCTGGTAATTTGCCCTCAACGATATAGGAATACAGCCCGTCAACCGCGCGCGCGGCGCCTATCTCGGCTGCCTGAAGCGACGCCCCTCCCAGATGCGAGGTGGCTGTCACATTGTCCAGCGAATAGAGTGGAGACGAGGCGGAGGGCGGCTCGTCCTCAAACACGTCCAGCGCCGCACCGCGCAGCCTGCCGTCCTTCAGCGCCTCGTACAGAGCCGCGTAGTCCACTATCTGCGGGCGGGCGGTGTTGATGAGGACCGCTCCAGGTTTCATAAGGCCAATCTCGCGCGTACCTATCATGCCGGCAGTCTCTTTCGTGGCTTTAGCGTGCAGTGATACATAATCGCTTTCCGACATGACGGTGTCGAGATCTGTGAATATACAGCCCTGATGCGACTCCTTGACATCGTTTGAAATATACGGGTCAAACACAAGTACCCTGCTGCCAAAACCAGAGTGTAATATTTTTGCCGCCTTGCTGCCTATGGCGCCGAACCCCACCAGCCCAACCGTGCTGTTCGCGAGTTCCGATCCGACCATTTCATTTGCGTACAGGTCTCCGCGCCAGGAGTGTTCATGGCGGAGGCAGTGGTGGCTCTGCGGGATGCTGCGGCTCTGCGCCAGGATCATGCCTACCGTAAACTCCGCGACGGCATTCGAATTACGCCCCGGCGCGTAGATTACCGGTATCTTCCGCTCAGTGCAGACAGCGGTGTTGACGTTCACAGGTCCCCCGCGCCCCAGAGCTATAACCTTCAGCTTCGGCGCGCCGTCGATCGCCCTTTTTGTGAAACAGCCTGTGTGGGTCAACACAACCTCAGCGTCCCGAAGCATTGGGATAATCTCCGTGTCGGTACCGCTGAATTCCGCGACCTCTTCGTTTGATTCCATCGGTACAACCGGCCACTGCAGCTGATGCCGCGAGTATTCAAAATTAACGCCGCTTCCTTTGAAACGGTTTTCCAGGGCGGACAGGAATATCTCGTTTGTAATGAAGCGATCACCCAATAGCAGCACTTTCATGTAAATACCTCCCTTACTGCCAGTCACTTCAGGCATGATATTATGTCCGCAGTCCGGCTGATCCCGATGCGGCTGCAGCCTGCCTCGATAAGTTTGAGGCTGAAGTCTAGGCCGGCTATGCCCCCGGCGGCCTTGATCTTCATCCTGTCCGAAACGCTCCGCCTGATCAATTCGATGTCCTCGAGGGTTGCGCCGCCAGCCGCAAAGCCGGTGGATGTCTTCACATAATGCGCGCCGGCTTCCTCCACTATTTTGCTTCCGATTATTTTCTCCTCATCGGTCAGGAAGCATGTTTCAAGAATGACCTTGACGATACCGGGCGTGGCGCGCACCACCGATTCGACGTCCTTCCTGACCTCCGCGTATTTCCCTGATTTCAAGGCGCCGATGTTGATCACCATGTCTAGCTCCACAGCGCCTAAACGGTAGGCGTCCTCCGCCTCTTTGACCTTTGCGTAGGTCGTATGGGCGCCGGACGGGAAACCTATGACGGTCCCCACCGCGACTTTCGTGCCCTGAAGGACGTCCCTGGACAGGGCGACGCTGACAGGGTTGACGCACACGGACGCGCACTGAATCTCCCTCGCGTATTCACAGCCGCTGACGATCTGTTCCGTCGTCAGGTTGGGTTTTAGCAGCGAGTGGTCGACATATCCCGCGAATTCCAGTCTATTCATCTTCATTTGTCTCCTGTTCTATAAAAATTTAATGTTCTCAGCCCATTGCAGCCGAAGGTTATTTAATCAGCGGTTCCTCAGGCAAAACTCAGCTGTCTTTTCATCCGTGACTATAATATCGACCAGCCTGTGTTCGATGGCGGAGCGGATGGCGAATAACTTTCCCTGTCCTCCGGCAACCGCCATCTTCAGAGGTATATGCTTATACTCCTCAGCGGTTACCCCTATATTTCTCTCCACCATATCGAATTTACGCTCTTTCCCGTCTTTATCGATGTAAATTATGGACAACAAGTTGCATTCAACCTGTGACGCCTTGAGGCTGTCAATGTCATCCGGGCTGTAATATCCGGAGAGGGAGAGCGTGCTCTCCTCAGCGAACGGGGCGCCTATGCCAACTAAGGCGATATCGGCATGTCTCGCGATGTCGAGCGTCGACTTTATCGCGGGGTCCTCCATCAGGCCGTCCTTGAGGCTTATGTTGCTCACAAGGGCGGGGGCGTTGAGAATATATGATTTGCAGCGGAACACTTCACCGAGCCTGGACGCGATCTGATTCGCGTGCATGTGGATGCTGATCTGCCCATATCCGCCGAGAAGCGGCACGAAGGCCACGTCCCGCGCCGGGGTATCCTCCAGGAACTCTGGGACAAGTGCGAGTGTCGATCCCCAACCAACTCCGACGACATGCCCGGGGCGCAGTTTCTCGAGGAGGATGTTCGCGGCTGTTTGCGCCAACATCCTTTTTAGCCTCGGCTCATTCTCATAGGGGACTATCGCCGCGTCCTCAAGGCCGAACTTCTTTTTCAGCGCCTGCTCCAGATCCGGGAAAATCCCGTCATAGTCGATCTGGATATGCACGACGCCGGTGTCTTTTGCCTTCTGCAGATACCTGGAGACGGCCATCCGCGAACATCCCAGGCGCTCCGAGATCCGCTGCTGCGTCTGGTTCTCCTCGTAATACATGTGGGCTATTCTTACAAGCAGGTTCCTCTCAGGTTCCACGGTGTCGCCGCCCTGTTCATATTAACAAGATATGAGCATAAGAACATAATGTCTTTTTAAATCACAAAAAGCATTTTGTCAAGTGCTGGTTTTAGGAAGCGGTAATATCCAAAGCGTGTCACTCTGATATAATGCGCTTGTCAACGTAAGCTGCGACAGAATTTTTTTTGGAGTTGAATTACAATGCCCACGCTCGAATGGATTGGCAAAGATAAAGTGATAAACCATCATCTCGATGTGCAATATCGAGTGCTCGATCATCGGTACACATACATGGGCAATGGCGTAAACGGCGTAGAAATCCCGGACGGCAGCAAGATAATCCGCGGAGACAATCTGGCTGCGCTGAAATCTCTGTTACCTCAATATGAGGGCAGGATAAAATGTATTTACATCGACCCGCCGTACAACACCGGCAACGAGGGCTGGGTCTACAACGACAACGTGAACGATCCCAAAATTAAGAGATGGCTTGGCGAGGTTGTCGGCAAGGAAGGCGAGGATTTAAGCCGCCACGACAAATGGTTATGCATGATGTATCCGAGGTTGAAATTATTGCAAAGGCTGCTTTCAGATGACGGAGCAATATTTATCAGCATTGATGATATCGAATATACGAATTTGAAAACGATTTGCGACGAAATTTTTGGACTCTCGAATTTCGTTACAACAATAGTCTGGCAAAAAAAACATTCCCCGCAAGGTGACGCGACATACTTCTCGAACATGCATGATTATGTTCTCGTATACGCGAAGAAAATAAAGCAAAACAAACAAGACGTTCAAGGATTCCAGTTGATTAAACTGCAACGAACTAACACCCAAGATGACAGGTATCAAAATTTGGATAACGACCCGCGAGGCGTATGGGCTTCAGATAACTATACGTGCAATAAAAACGCCGAAGAACGCCCGAATCTTTATTACCCGATTGTAAATCCCAATACCGGCGAGGAAATGTGGCCGTCAAGAACAAGAGTTTGGTCGTTTTCTTTAGAAGCCCACGAAGAAAATATGAAAAATAACCTTGTGTATTGGGGCACAGACGGAAAGGGACGTCCCCGCTTTAAACGTTTTATAGAAAACGTTGGAGGCATTGTGCCTTCAACATGGTGGACGCGGGATTTTGCCGGGGACAATCAAAGCGCCAGAAAAATGCTGAGAAAGATTTTTAATGAAAACGAACAGGATTTTTCGACACCAAAGCCTGTGTCGTTCATTGAACAGATTTTAGGTCTGGCAATTGTGGGCGATGATATTGCTCTCGATTCTTTTGCTGGCTCCGGCACTACCGCTCACGCCGTACTCAACATGAATAAATCGGACGGCGGCAACCGTAAATTCATCCTCGTCGAAATGATGGATTATGCTGAGAGTATCACAGCGGAGCGAGTCCGGCGCGTCATCGACGGTTACGCTGATGTGGAGGGAACGGGCGGAGAGTTCAGTTTCTATGACCTTGGCGAGCCTTTGTTGCTCGAAAACCAATATATCAACGAAAATGTCCCGTTGGAACAGATTCGCGCCTACGTGTTTTTTATGGAGACTAGACAGCCAATCTCATATACGCGGGGTATGGACGAAAACCCTTATTATCTCGGCAAAAAGGACACCACGGCTTATTACTTCAACTATGAGAAAGAACGCGTGACGACGCTCGACGCCGAGTTCCTCTCCACTGTAAAAATTCCGGCTGAGGCATACGTCGTCTACGCCGATCAATGCGCGATCACCCCGGAGGGTTTGAAGAAATATAACATCACGTTCAAAAAAATCCCGCGGGACATAGCGCGTCTGTAGGGGGAGCGGAGCATGGAACTCAAAAGATACCAGAGAGCCGTAATAGACGATTTGAGCCGCTTTCTCGCCCTGCTTCGCGAAACCGGAGACATATCCAAAGCATACGATGCGCTCTGGGCGGAGCGCAATGTCAAAGTGGGAGCAGGCGGCATTGACGCCTACAAACAATCAATCCCCGGAGTCCCTGACGTATGCGTCAAAGTCCCGACCGGGGGAGGCAAAACCTTTATTGCCGCCTGCGCGATAAAGCCTATATTTGATTCTCTGACAGAGGCTGACTTTACGCGCCCCAAGGCAGTAGCTTGGCTTGTCCCTTCCGACTCCATTCTCGAACAGACCACGAAAAATCTATCTGATCCGAGTCATCCGTACCGGCAGAGAATCAACGCGGATTTCGGCAGCCGAGTCGAAGTCTACTCGAAAGAACAGCTCCTGAACGGGCAGAATTTCAACCCAACCGCGGTACGTGAACAGCTCTCCATCTTCGTGCTCTCATACGACTCATTCCGAACCAGTAAAAAAGAGGGGCGCAAGGTATATCAGGAGAACGGCAATCTGGCTCTGTTCCCCAAGTTTTACGATGATCGTACCGAACTGCTTGAAGGAACGGACGAAACCGCGCTCATTCAGGCAATCCGCTGTTTGAATCCCGTCGTCGTAGTGGA
>JAISRE010000141.1 GCA_031273805.1 Synergistaceae bacterium
GGCTCTCGTTTTTCTGTCGTCCTCCGGCTTGTTTTTCTGTCGTCCTCCGGCTTGACCGGAGGACCCACGGAGATGCATGAACCATGAGCTGTTTGAAGAACATTTACTACAGAAATAGATTTGCCGCTATTCCCATTGTTCGTCGCGATTAGATACAAAATATTTGACATCCACCATGCGGTCCGGTGCTTGTGACACAAAAAAGGCGGCTCACGGGGTTTGAGCCGCCTTTTTTATACCTCGCGTTTCTTCCCCAAAACGCTATGGCACTCTTATCTCACAATCCATAAAAGGATCGAGCTTTATACCCTTTTAACTTGTCGACATACATATTATTGTTTTATTGCGCATTCATCTGACAAAAGATGTCGACTGCGGCAAAACAGCAATTTTCCGAAATGATAGCGTCCTCTGATTAGTTGTGATAAAACCGCTCTCTTTGCTGTTTCGTGAGTGATTATATTCTTTGTCCAAAAGCCTTCAACTCTCAAATAAATGCAAAACACCTCAAATATCCTCTGGCTATCCAGGCATATTAAATAGTTATAGGATGAAATTGAAATATTAAAGAACGTTTATATTAATAATATATGGCTTTGATAGATGAATTCTGCCATTTCTCTTCGTTAATAGCATTATAAAGACAAGCTCGAATTTTTTGTCGAACGCGGTGTTTTGAGTTTGGCTCGAAAGTTCGCGTAATATCGGTTGGTTACAGATGTGAAGGCTGGGATTCGATTTTGGCTGCATATAAACGGCATGAACTTTATTTATTAATGTGTCAACGCCGAATATTTGAAATTTTTTTAATATAACGAGGAAAACCATCAAATTTTTAACGGCCTTTTCTGCATGAAAATTCCACGCAAAATGAGTACCCTTGTTATCGGAAGGGGTGATAGGTTTTGAAACATGAACTACTGGAGGTCCCGGACATGATGTGTCCCGCGTGTGCCAAGGGAATAGAGAAAATAGTGGCCGGAATGCCTGGCGTTGCTAAGGCGTCTGTCAGCTTCTTCGATCAAACAATTGCCATCAAGTATGACGACAGACGATTGTCAGCGCAAATGCTCAGAGACATTATTGCCGGCGTAGCGCACAGTGTGGTGGAGGATAACAGGAGAATATCCGCTACTATTCCCATTACAGGGATAGATAGCGCTGAATGTGCGGAGCGCATAGAAAAAACTCTTGCCACGCGGGAAGGGATAATAAATGCGGCGATTGATTTTCATTTAGAAAGGGCCAGGATAATATACGATCCTCGGAAAATAAATTTTAAGAACATAAAAACGACATTACTTGCTGCTGTGTTTCGATACAACACTTAAAGGAATCGCTGAATAATCAGAGGTTCCATAGAGCAAGGTCAAAATGGGTCCTCCGGTCGAGCCGGAGGACGACAGAGAGGTCGAGCCGGAGGACGACAGAGAGAGTGAGCCGGAGGACGACAGAGGATGCGCATTCAAAACCCAGTCCCCCGGCTCATGGTCTGGGCTTGACCCTGTCATCCTCTGGCTTGACCAGAGGATCCAGCCCTAAATCCTTAAAGATTTACCGTCTCCATCAGCGATTTACCGGCATCGAAAGCTTTTCCGCACGCATCTCCGATGGTGTAATAGATGCCGCCGCCTTTGGTGGGCGTATAGACCATTGGGGCCATTTTGAGAGGATCCGGTCCGCCGTCGTCGCTCAGGCAGTCCTCGCGGACCCACGATGCCAATATCTCGCCGATAAAGATGTCGTGGCTTCCAATAATAAACGTATGCAGCAGCCGGCACTCCAGGCAGAAGGGGAACTCGTCCACAATCGGCGCGTCTACGAACTGTCCATGCAGAGGCGTCAACCGTGCGCGATCGAATTTATCGACAGAGCGTCCGGAGGCCATGCCGCAGAAGTCCGCCTCTGCCGTGTGTTTGATGGACGGTATGTTAACGGTAAACTCTTTTTTTTCGATTATAGAGGAGTAAGTGTGCCTCTGTTTGCGAATGGAGATCTGAACCGCCGGCGGCTCGCTGCAGCAGATGCCGGCCCACGCGAGGGTCGCCAGGTTCGGCCGACCGGAACTGTCATATGTGCCGCACAATACAAGTGGAGTGGGGTATAGAAACGAGCCCGCGCCCATGTTTTTCTTTCCTTTAAACATCTGAACATTCCTCCTAATGGAATCGTTGATTATCGGTAATTATATCAGTCTATAATGGTCTTACGGAGATTATTTACATCGATGACCACTTTGCGTAAATTGACCCTAACTTGCGTCAATAGGCATTGTAAATGAAACTATATTGCATGTATAATTCATTATACATCTATAACTCAAGTCGGAGGTGATTTTCAGTGAACAATGCGGTGTACAGATTGGAAAGGCCCACCAACGAACCTACGTTTGAATATCGTATGGGTAGTGAGGAGGCTCGTTTGCTGCAGGAGGAAATAGCGCGTCAGAGTGAACTTCAGGTGGAGATTCCGCTGATAATTGGCGGTCGTGAGATAAAGACCGGCAATACAGCTGACGTGGTGATGCCCCACAATCATCGTCACAAACTCGGCTTTTTTCATAAGGCCGGCAGCGATGAGGTAAAACTGGCGATAGAGACGGCGCTGGAAGCACGCGTCAAATGGGCGGCCCTGCCGTGGGATGAGCGAGTCTCCATATCGCTCAAAGCGGCGGAGCTTATCAGCAAAAAGTACAGGTATCTCATAAACGCGGCAACAATGCTGGGGCAGAGCAAGAATATCTGGCAGGCCGAGATCGACGCAGCTTGTGAGATCGCGGATTTCCTGCGCTTCAATTCTTATAACGCGTCCGAGCTCTTTGCCTCGCTCCAGCCGGTTCAGTCATACGGTTCGATGAATAGGGTGGAACTTCGTCCTCTGGAGGGCTTCGTTTACACGGTGACTCCCTTCAATTTTACCGCAATAGCGTGCAACCTCAACATGGCTCCTGCCATCCTGGGCAACGTCACAGTATGGAAGCCCGCCACCACATCTATACTATCCAGCTATTACCTGATGCAGATCTACCGCGAGGCCGGCCTGCCGGACGGCGTCATCAACTTCGTCCCCGGGAGCGGATCGGTCATCAGCGATGTCACGCTGAAACACAAGTATTTCGCGGGGCTTCACTTCACTGGCTCGAATGATACCTTCAACGGCCTGTGGGCTCAGATCTCCAGTAATTTGCCTAAATACCGCTCATATCCCCGCATTGTCGGAGAGACTGGAGGTAAGGATTTTATCTTCGCGCATAATTCTGCCGACATCGATGAGCTTGCGACGGCATTGGTCCTCGGCGCGTTCGAGTACCAGGGGCAGAAGTGTTCAGCTTCGTCCCGCAGTTACGTGCCGAAGTCGATTTGGCCAGCCGTAAAGGAACGCCTGCTGGAGCTGGTCTCCGGTATTCGCATGGGTGACCCGACAGACCCCAAAAACCTCATGGGAGCTGTGATAGATGAAAAATCGTTCGACTTTATAGTTTCTTACCTGGAGGCGGCTAAGAAATCACCCGATGTCGAGGTGCTTACCGGATGTAAGTGGGACAAGTCGACCGGATACTTCATCGAGCCAACGATACTGGTGTGTAAAGATCCAAAGTACGCAACTATGGAGACCGAACTCTTCGGACCGGTGATGAGCATTCATATATACGACGATGACAAGTACGAGGAGACATTGAAGCTCTGCGACGAGACATCGCTTTACGGCCTGACCGGTTCCATATTCGGCAAGGACAGATATGCGATCTCGCTTGCCACGGAAACGCTCAAATATGCCGCCGGTAATTTCTACATCAACGACAAGACGACCGGAGCTATGGTCGGGCAGCAGCCGTTCGGCGGTTCTCGCGCGTCCGGCACAAACGACAAAGTGGGCAGTGTGTTCAACCTGATCCGCTGGGTGAACCCGAGGTCGGTAAAGGAGAACTATATGCCTCCAAAGGGCGTCGCGTTCCCCCATATGAGCTAGTGAAGCGCTGATTTAATAACTTCTTCACCGAGTCAAAGCGGACCGCGCAGTGAACCCCATCGAGGGTTGCCGCGCGGTCTATTTCTTAATATTCTCTGATTTTTATGGACCGCGGTATTTGACATAACTCTTTTATACACTAAAATTTTTAAGAGGCGTCGGGGAAGCAAAATTTTTTTTGACGTGACCATTGCAAAAATTTGAATATCATCGGAGATGTTGGCAGTATGTGGAAGGGCAGGTTCAGTGGGGATACGAACGAGGTCGTCCGGCGTTTCACGCAATCCCTCGATATGGATTGGCGCATGGTACAGTGCGACATAAGGGGCAGTGTTGCGCACGTACGAATGTTGAGACACGTCGGGCTTTTAAGTGAACATGAGGCGGATGTCATAGAGTCCGCGCTTACGCGCATAGCGCGTGAGGCGGAGAGCGGAGAGATAGTGCCGAGCGAGAGCCTGGAGGACGTGCACATGAACGTTGAGTCCGTGTTGACTGAGCGCACAGGAGATATCGGCGCCAAACTGCATACCGGCAGAAGCCGCAACGATCAGAGCAATACAACTGTCAGACTCTACATGCGGAAAGAGCTTTTGAAAATCTGGGGTATGATGAAGTCCGCGCTCGACGTCATGCTCGATCAGGCGGAGCGTCACGCGGAGACCGTCATCCCAGGCTACACTCACATGCAGCAGGCTCAGATCATAACTATGGGACATTTCTGGATGGCTCACTTTCAGGCGTTAAGACGTGACGCGTCACTCCTGCTTGACGCCTATGACGCCGTCGATGAATCTCCGCTCGGCTGCGGCGCACTAGCCGGTTCGACACTTCCGCTTGACAGGGAGTTCACCGCGCGCGACCTCGGCTTCTCCAAAATATGCGAGAACAGCATGGACGCTGTCGGTCAGCGAGATCATATCATCGCGTTCCACTATTTCGCGAGCCTGTTCGGTGTTCACATGAGCCGCATGTCAGAGGACCTCATTATTTATTTCACATCGGAGTTCGGCATGATCGAGCTGCCCGACGCGTTCTGCACGGGCTCCAGCATGATGCCGCAGAAAAAAAATCCCGATGTCCTGGAGATACTGCGCGGCAAGTCGGGGCAATTGACTGCGGGACTGATCGACGCGCTCTGTCTTATGAAGGGCGTTCCTCTGACCTACAACAGGGATTTTCAGGAGGATAAACGCTCCTTATGGCGCTCGATCGCGACCGTTCAAGATATGCTGGAGGTAATCATTCCATTTGTGGCATCTGTTGAGGTCAACGAGGAGCGTGCCAGACGAGGTTTTGAGGACGGTTTCATCTACGCCACCGACGTGGCTGAGTATCTGGTCGAACGCGGCATTCCCTTCAGGGAGTCGCACGAGACGGTAGGCCGCGTCGTCCGATGGTGCATGGAAAACCTCAGATCGCTCAACTCGCTCTCAACCGATGAGTGGCGGTTGTTTGCGCCTCAGATCGGCCCAGACCTGCCCGCACTGCTCACGCCCGAAAAATCCGTGCGGAGGAGGGACACGGCGGGCGGGACATCGCCCAGGCAGGTTCGCGTACAGGTTGAGAGGGGACGGGACCGCATAGCCGAACTTGACGCCGAATTCACGGAGCGCGCCAAATTATACCCGTCACTTTAGGGGGGATATATTAGATGGTGAAAAAAATTTTTTATTATGTACGCGCGTCTATTCTCATGGTTCTGATGTTTTTAATCCCGGCGCACGCGTCAGCCGGGGTGGATGGAGCGTCGTTCGACATATTTTCATACCGGGGGCCGAAGATGAAAGACCTCTATTACGTCATAACGAGGGATATGGATGCGGCTCTTCTTGCGATGTCCACAAAAAAGCTGGACGTGCTGTCGGATATTTACCGGCCCGGGGATATAGAGCGCCTGGCTGAGTCCGATTTCGCGGAGCTGTCCGCCGCGTCGAGCTTTCACGGATTTTTCGTCACCTTCAACGTGCGCAAGTTCCCGTGGGATCAGACCGTGTTGAGGCAGGCGGCCTCGCAGGTGGTTGACGCGAGCCGCAGGCAGTGGACGCGCGACCTGTTCTCCGGGTATTGCGAGCCTCTGTCCAGCTTCTTGCCGCATATCTCCCCGTACTATGAACCCATGACGGAGCGTCTTCCGCCCGGCGCGCCGTCGGCGCGCCGTCATCTGGCCGATGCGGGCTGGACGTGGGATCGCGCCGGGTGGCTCGTGGCCCCAGACGGGCGAAAAGTCCCTCCGACGAGGATTTTATGTCCGCCCTCCTCAGTCGCCGCTACGTCTACGGAGATAGCGGAGCTGGTGTCGGAGGCGCTTAGGGCAATCGGTGTTCCGATAGAGGCGGAGCCGATAGATTTTCAGGCCATGCTTGCCAGGGTCGATGTGCATGACTTCGACGCCTGCACCAACGCGTGGACGATGTCGCGCGATCCTGACGTGTTGTACTCGTTCTATCACTCGTCAATGGACGTGGAGGGCGGCTACAACATGAGCGGGATAGCTGACCCCGAACTCGACAGCGTGCTGCATGACCTGCGTTACGCGCCCGACGAGCCGTCGGCGCGCGCACTGGCGTCTCGCGCTCAGAAAATACTCTCGGAGCTGATGCCTGTCATACCGGTATACAGCCGCTACTCCGTCTCAGCGATACGCAACGACTGGGACGGGGTGTTCACCACCGACCGCTCGACCTCGGATAACGAGCTGACGCTCATATCAATGACCCCAAAGGAGGGCGGAGAACGCCCCATCTACTGGAACATATCGGAGGAGATACGAACGCTGAATCCGCTCGTCTCCTCCAGCGCTTACGACTGGACTGTGCTGGGCACGATATACAGCTCGATGCTGTCCGTCAACCCATATACGTTCGAGGATCTGCCCTGGCTTGCGGAGAGCTGGGAGGTAACCCCCGGAGAAAGGGGCTCGATTTTTACGTTTAAGCTGCGCCCTGACCTGAAATGGCAGGACGGTCGCCCACTCACCGTGGAGGACGTGGCGTTCACGATCGAGTTCATCAAGGATAACAACATTCCTCGATTTTTTGACACTGTGAAGGACGTCGAGTCGACGGAGACGGACGAGCGGGCCGGGACTGTCCGAATCACAATGGCCAACACCAGCTACTGGCATCTGCACAACATAGGGGGTATGCCGGTACTGCCCAAGCACATCCTGCGGAATGTCCCGGATTGGCGCGCGTGGCAGCCCGCCAACCGGCCCCACACGGCGCTGGACGGCACGAAGCTGACGGAGCTGATAGGTACGGGACCGTTCACATTTCGTGAGTCCCGGACAGGGGAGTACGTGCGCATGACGCGAAACGAGCACTATATGCTGTCGGGCATTGGCGAGGCGAGGGCTAAATGATAACTCTGCTGAAGCGCCTCTTGGGTTCGGCGGCCGTCCTGGTTGTGGTGCTCGTTCTTAACTTTTTCCTCTTCCGCATCATGCCCGGCGACCCGTTGACGGGTATAGTCGACCCCCGGTTTTCGCCGGAGGCCAAACAGCAGCTCGCAGCGCAGTGGGGCCTCGATAGGCCGATATCGGAGCAGTTTGTGGTCTACATCAGGGAGATGCTCTCGTTCCGTTTCGGGCTGTCCATGATGACGGGTGTTCCCGTGTGGGACGAGCTGAAGAACAGAGTTCCCAACACCGTGGCGCTTCTGCTGCCGGCGCTTGTGCTGTCGTCGGCGCTCGGGCTGTGGCTCGGCGTGAAGGCTGCGTTGAGGCGGGGGTCTATCATCGAGCGCGTTGTGCTCCTGAGTGGGGCGATATCATTCTCTTTTCCGTCATTCTTCGTGCAGCTCCTGCTCCTCATGTGCTTCGCATACCTCTGGCCCATCTTTCCGCTGAGAGGGACGACCTCCATCCCGCCGCCCGCGGGTATTGCCTATTTGTTCGATTATATATGGCATATGGCCCTGCCCGTGTTCTCACTGGTTATTCTGGGTTTCGGCGGGTTTGCCCTTTATATTCGCAACATGATGGTGAAGGCAATGGGAGAGGACTACGTTCTTATGGCCCGCGCTCGCGGGCTGCCGTACAGCCGGGTCGTGTGGAATCATGCGTTTCGCGGCATCCTGCCCCCCGTTCTGACTATACTTCTGCTCTCATTGCCCGGAGTTGTCAGCGGCGCCGTCATAACCGAGACAGTATTCTCCCTCAATGGAGTCGGGCGTTTCCTGTTGGAGGCGACCAACTCGCACGATTACCCCGCCGCAGGCGCCGCGTTCTTCCTGCTCGCCCTTTTAACGGTGGCCTGCAATTTAGGAGCGGACATAATGTATGTATTGGTCGACCCCCGCGTGAGACGGGAGAGCTCGAGAGGATGAGGAGGGCTGTTATATGAAACGCCGACTGAGCACGATCTGTCTCGCTCTGTTGATCATTCTGGCGATAGCGGGTCCAAAGTGGCTTGGGCTCCAGGATGGCGTTCAAGCGCCGGCATACTCGAAGCCATACTGGCTTGACAGCACAGTCGCCGGTTCGTTCACACTTGACGCCAGAGACGGGGAGGAGGTTCCGCTGAGCTGGAGTTACGCGCCTCCGCTCAGAGTGACGATCACCGGGCGTCTCGACGAGGGATTTGTTCGCTGGAGGACTCCGGATGGGGATTTTATTCTTGCTGATACCCCCGGCGAGCTGGATCTCGATGCCAGAGATATTCCTTTTAAGAGGGCTATGGGAATAAGTCCCTTCGGCAATATGGCCTCAGTCCTGTTTCCGGCAGATGGAGAGTACAAGCTGGATCTCGTTGGAAGAGGGGATGTGTCAATGAAGGTGGAGGGCGGTCGATGGGGGGTACTCGGCACAGATCATCGCGGGCGCGATGTGGCGACGCTCTTCGTACGAGGTATTCGAGTGTCGCTTCTAGTGGGCATAACCGCGACGCTGATCGCTACGTTGCTCGGCATGTCGCTGGGGCTTCTCTCGGGTTATGTCGGCGGTTTGACCGATACGCTGATTATGCGCTTCGTCGATGTGCTGCTCTCCATTCCAACCCTGCCCATTTTGATGGTTTTAGCAGGTATCTGGGGCAAGGGACTCTGGAACCTGGTGTTCATACTCTCCATATTCTCGTGGATGGGGACGGCCCGCACAGTTCGCGCCATGACACTGTCGCTGCGAGATGCGCCGTGGGTCGAGGGGCTTAGGGCCATTGGCGCCAGGAGGCATTACATAATATTTCGTCATCTGGCGCCTGAGGCTCTGCCTCTTCTGCTTGCGAACGTGGCGCTTGGAGTGCCTGGGGCAATATTGGCGGAGGCCGGCCTCTCATTTCTCGGCCTATCTGACCCCCGGGTTCCATCCTGGGGACGCGCGCTTCACGAGGCTCACACATACGGCGCGTTCACCAACGGCGCATGGTGGACCATTCTCCCGGCGGGGCTGGGAATCTCCATGATATGCCTTATATTTATGGACATCGGGCGCAAACTCGAGGAGCAGGTCGACCCGCGCCTCTCCGCGGCAACCGCGCTGACGTTCCAGCGGGAGGGCGAGGAATGAGTGCCTTTGGGCGAGTTGGACGAGTTGAGCGAGTTGAGCGGGCCGGACGGTCTGAAAAGATCACACTGGAGATCCAGGATCTCTCCATCACATATAGAGGTGGCGGCAAGGAGGTTTTTGCGGTAAAAAATTGCTCGTTCTCAATATCCAGAGGGGACGTCATAGGACTTGTCGGGGAATCAGGCAGCGGCAAAACCAGTGTACTTATGGCAATTCCCCGTCTGCTCCCAACGGGCACGCTGGTTCACGGGCGGATACTTTTAGGCGGCCAGGACATAACAAAGAGAGGAGAGCGCGCTATGAACGAACTGAGATGGAGTCGCGTAGCGCTTGTGCCTCAGGGAGCGATGAACTCCTTCACGCCGCATCTCACGATTGAAAGACATATCACGGAGGTGCTGAACTTTCACATGAAAATGTCGGGACGAGACGGCAAGTCACGAGCCTCAGAGCTGATTGGGACGGTAGGGTTGGAGCGCGATATCCTTACCCGCTACGCTCACGAGCTGTCAGGCGGACAGAAACAGCGCGCGGCGCTCGCGTTGGCTCTGGCGTGCGATCCTGATTTCCTCCTGGCGGACGAACCCACCACAGCCCTCGATGTCATAACACAAAAAGAGGTGCTGGAGACGATCTCAGGCCTGGTACGCGAGCGTGACATGGGGCTTTTGCTTGTGACTCACGACCTGCCGATCGCGGCGGGGGTCTGCGATACTCTGATAGTGATGAAGGACGGTTCGATAGTCGAAAGAGGAAATTCCAGGCAGCTGATTATGGCCCCGAAACAGGCCTACACCTGTGAGCTTATCGAGGCCATTCGCGAGATGGAAGGCGGACACGCATGAGCAGCGTGACAGAAAATGTGATTTTGAAAGTATGCGAGCTCGGAGTTTATTTCAAGGGACGCGGAGGATTTCTAAGTGGGTCGCGCGAGGGGGTATGGGCGCTCAAATCCGTCTCGCTCTCCCTGGAACGAGGAGAGACGCTCTCAGTGGTGGGGGAGTCCGGCAGCGGAAAGACGACGCTTTTGCGCGCTCTGCTCGGCCTTGCCGCCCCGACGACCGGGAGCGTGGATCTGTGGGGCCGCTCCCTTAACTCCATGACCGATGACGAACGTCTCCAGGCGAGGCGTCGGTGCGGCTACATACTTCAGGATCCTTACAGCTCCCTCCCGCCGACCATGACAGTGCTTGGGGCAGTTCTGGAGCCGTGGAGCGTAGTCCACGGGTCTCTCTTTCGGGATGAGGGCGTATCTCGCGCAAAAAAACTCCTGGCGGAGCTGAAACTGCCTGAGGAGCTTTGGGGGGCGCGCGCGCGCTATTCCCTCTCGGGAGGTCAGCGCCAGAGGGTAGCAGTGGCCCGCGCGATGATCCTCGAACCGGAAATTCTGCTCTGCGACGAGCCTACCGCCATGCAGGACGTCTCGACTCGCGGGGAGGTGCTGGAGGTATTGAACCGCCGGGTCAGGGGCGGCATGTCCATGATATTGGTGACTCACGACCTGCTTTTGGCGCGCCGCGCCGCTAGTCGCGCGCTTGTGCTCTATAGGGGAGAGATTGTCGATGCCGGCGATGCCGATAGCATGTTGAGCAATCCGTCGCACGCTTACACGCGGGCGCTCCTCTCCGCCCTGCCGAGGCTGTGAGGAGCTTATGATACTTCGCATCGCGCTTGCCCTTCTTATAGCGCTGATCCACCTGAGCCCGGGCGTGTCCGGAGCGTCCGAAAGGATACTCGAAATGAACGTGACGGCTGAGGTGAGCCGTGACGCGACTCTGTCGGTGCGTGAAAGTCTGAAGGTGCAGACGGAGGGAGTGGATATCAAGCGTGGGATAATACGCTCGTTTCCAGTCGAGTACACCGACTTGCGGGGCCGCGCGAACGAGACAGACTTTGACCTCATATCGGCGAATATTGACGGGCGCCCGACTAAGGTAAGTTTGGAGCGGGTCGGGCGAAATATAGAGATACGTCTGGGGGATCCGAACAGAACATTGAGGAAGGGTATTCATATATTCGACATAGAGTACAGGACCCTTGGCTGGGTGGCGTTCAGGGATTCTTTCGACGAGTTGTACTGGAATGTGACCGGTAACGACTGGGAGTTTCCCATAGACCGCGCGACGTTTCGCCTGGTGCTGCCTGATGGCGCCTCCGTGCGGGACAGTGTCGCTTTTACCGGGCGCGCTGGAGCTCGCGGGAGCGGATTCAGGTTCGGTCCGGACGGCGTCGTGGAGACTACTGACGCCCTCATGCCGGGAGAGGGACTGACGGTCTCGTTCGCGTGGGATAAGGGTTTTGTCTCAGGCGAAGCCCAGGCGGCGCGTGAGCGCAGGGAAAAAACGGCTTATGCGAACAAGGTATTGTTTTCTGTGTTCTTAATGCTGATAATTTTCGTTTACTACTTCGGCGCGTGGTATCTCTTCGGCCGCGACCCGACAAAGGGGACGGTCATACCTCTCTACACTCCGCCAAATGGGGTAGAGCCGGGTTTTGCCAAATTCCTGAAGGATATGAGATACTCCGATGATTGTCTGGCCGCGGATATAATACAGCTCGCCGTCATCGGATTCATCCGCTTCAGAGAGAGGGACGGAAGCATCGAGATCATTCCGACCGACAAGGCAGTGGGGAATAATAGTACAAAAAACATGAGAGCGCTTGGAGCTCAGTCACCGGCGCTTCACGCGATAATATCCTCCCTGATTATCGGCCCAGGCAAACATGGGGTGTTGGTAGGAGACTGCAACGGGGACGTGTTCTACAAGATATCTAATGCCCTGAAGGCGGAATATGAGGCAAAGGGAAGGAAGTACTTTACGCTCAATACGCGGTACAGTTTAATAGGGCTCTTGCTATTCGTACCATTTGTGCCAATCCTGGCTGAGTGGACAGGAATATTTCTATCCAGGATATTTAGTTTTATTCCACTTGGATTCACAGGCATTGTTTTTATGCTGCGATTTTTTATTGGGCTGAAAAATATTTTTGCGAGAGGTTACAGGGTGCTGAGAATAGTGTATTCGATTCTGCTTACTATTCTTGCGGGTTTTGCCGCGTTCGTCCTGTATATGTACGACATCGTTTACTGTGCCGCATTCTTCTCGGCTGTTATCATCGCTTTTTTATTCGCCAGGATAATGCCGGCCCGTACATTTGAGGGAGTTAAGGTGAACGCGGAGCTGGACGGGCTTGCAATGTACATGGGGACGGCGGAGCGCCACAGGTTGGCTATGCTTAACCCGCCGGACGAGACGCCTCGCCTCTTCGAGGCGCTGCTGCCATACGCCTTTGCGCTGGGCTGCGCCAAGACGTGGGCCGACGGATTTGCCGATATACTGGAGAATGCCTCTTACAGACCCGAGTGGAGCGCGTCGTACGGCAATGAGACGTTCACGCATTTCTATCCCCGTCTGTCCAATGGATTGTCGCGTGGAATAAGCGCATCGGTAGCGAGCCACTCGGACAAACCGAGGAGTTCCTCGTCAAGCGGATCATATGGCGGAGGCAGCGGTTTCGGAGGAGGCGGGCACTCCGGCGGAGGAGGTGGAGGAGGCGGCGGCAGGGGCTGGTAAAGCGCAGGTGAGTGTGTCTCTGTAACAAAATTATCGGAGATTTGGTTTGGGGTGCGGCGCGAGTATGGACAAGCGGGATGGATTATCATATAATCCCCTTCGTTGACCGATATACCGGTGTCATGACAAATGTCTTTGCTGTTCTGATCAGGAGAGGTGGCCGAGTGGTCGAAGGCGGGCGACTCGAAATCGTCTTAGCGGTGCTGAATCGCTACGTGGGTTCAAATCCCACTCTCTCCGCCATGAATTTGTCAAAGTTGATTGTCATGTCATTAAAACTCCACATTGTGCGGAGAGGTGGCTGAGTGGTCGAAGGCGCTCGCCTGGAGAGCGAGTAAACGGCTTAAACTCCGTTTCGAGGGTTCAAATCCCTCCCTCTCCGCCATTAGTAACAAATGAGAACCCGACTTGGGTGTTTTATCGGGAAGGTTATTATTTTTGAGTTGTGAGTAATGAGAGGCGCGATCACGCACTTTTTCAAAGTACGTGACCCACCCTGTTACTTTCCAGCTATGCGGGCAAAGTAGCAGTGGGGGAACTCCGTGCGGCGGGGATAGACATTGTGTGCAGTTTTTAATTCTCGCAAATTTTGGAGGTTCCCAATGTTAATACACTCTATAAAACTAACAAACTTTCTCAGCTTTGGCAGTGAGACAAAATTTGTTGATTTGTGTCCACTCAATGTAATAATTGGTTCAAACGGTTCAGGAAAGTCCAATTTTCTTGAAGCGATTGATTTTTTGAGAAATACTCCAGATGACTTGGCAAAGCCTATTCGCGAGGGTGGCGGTGTGCAGGATTGGTTATGGAAAGGCTCTAATAATTCAAGCGGCAATACAATTGCTAATGTTGATGTTGTATTTGAGCAGCTTCGTGGAGCACAAAAACTACGGTATGTGCTGTCGTTCTATTCCGAGCAAGGGCGCTTTCGCCTTGAAGATGAACGCGTGGAAAATGAAAAAGCTATTGGAGATGAACCCGGACCATTCTTCTTTTATAGGTTTGCGGGTGGAAAACCTGTTATTAGTGTAAAGCGTGAGAGGCGTCAGTTAGAACACGAAGATGTAGACCTTAATAATTCTATTTTATCACAGCGCCGCGACCCCGAACAATATCCAGAGATAACATATCTCGCTAAAGAAATGTCCAAAATAAAGTTGTATAGAGATTGGAATTTCGGTCGATATACACCTGCAAGACTTCCACAAGCAGTTGATCTGCCAAATCAAACACTTCAGCCAGATTGTGGCAATTTAGGTCTTGTGCTTAATCAAATAAGGATGAATTCAGGAGCAAAACAGCGTTTGCTGCAAGAATTAAAATTATTTTATAATGGGTTAGAGGACTACGAAATAAATATCAACAGTAACGCTGTTCAAATTTTCTTTGCAGAGCGTGGATTAGATGCTCCCGTTCCCGCAACTCGTTTATCGGATGGTACATTACGCTATCTGTGCCTTCTTGCAATATTATGTAACCCAGCACCGCCTCCGCTTGTTTGTATCGAAGAGCCTGAACTTGGCTTACACCCGGATGTCTTGCCAGCACTTGCAGCACTTATTAAGGAAGCGTCTGAAAAATGCCAGTTAATTGTAACGACGCATTCTGAAGTTCTTGTGGATGCTTTGACAGATACTCCGGAATCCGTTTTAGTATGTGAAAAGTCTGAACAGGGGACCACGCTGACCCGCCTAAATGCAGATGAAATAAAACCTTGGCTTGAAAAATATCGTCTTGGCGAACTTTGGGCAAGAGGTGATATTGGAGGTAATCGGTGGTAAAGCTGTTTGTCGAGGGTGGCGGAGATACACGCGACCTAGCCATCACCTACTTTGAGGTATTTGTGCAGAGTGCTGTTGACATATATAATAATATATGCAATATTATATTTCACAAGAGGTTATCGGAGCGATGAAAAATTATTCTTCAAAAGATGTCATAAAGATCATCGAGTCCAATGGCTGGCGTTTTAAGGATGCCACCGGAGACCACCATCACTTCGTGCATGACACAATCAAAGGTAAGGTAACTATACCGCATCCCGTAAAGTCGGTTCCAATTTTCATCGTAAAAATCATTGGAAAACAAACCGGGATAAAATTTTAACCGCTATTGGAGGAGCAAATGCCAATGAAAGACAGGTACATATACCCCGCTGCTTTTTTTTGGGACGAAGACACTGCGCAATATGGCGTTTATTGGCCCGACCTTCCTGGATGCGTTACCGTCGGCACGGATCAAGCAGAGGCTTTACGCATGGCGAAAGATGCGATGGCGTTGCATTTGTGGGGTATGGAAGATGACGGCGACGACATTCCAGAGCCTACCGAAATCAAAGACCTCGATCTTCAGGAAGGTCACATCGCAGTTCTTGTCGAAGCATTCATGCCTCCATTCAGAGAGCGCATGAATAACAAAGCCGTCACTAAAGCGGTGACTGTTCCGCGCTGGCTTGACCTTGAAGCAAAAGAGGCAAAATTGAATTACTCTCAGATTCTGCAGGATGGCCTTATGGAGCGTCTTGGCGTACAGCGCAAAGTCCCAAATCGCCGCAAAAAGAACATCGCGGTTTAACCTCAGCGTGGCGTCTTGTCACGCGCCTCGCTTTCTTCAATTCCGACTTCTGCCATTGTGATATATTTCGATAGCTCTTCCGTTTCGTAGCCGGCAATCAGCCGCACAAAAGCATCAGGAGTATGATTGTTTGCGTAATAGTCGTCAAAGCAATCATAGTATTTGCTGCGATCAGCGAATTTTATATTTACCGGCAAAAAACCGGCCTTAACGAGTTCCAGATTTAAGATGAGCCTCCCTGTTCGTCCGTTTCCGTCAATAAAAGGGTGTATGCCCTCGAAGCGCAAGTGAAACTCCGCTATGGCCTCTATAATGTGCTTGTCCTGTTTTAGATTGTCGTAATCAGTGACAAGAGCCTCCATCTGATCGCGGACGAGATATGGAGGCGGTGGAGTATGCGCGGCGCCTAAGACAGCAACTGGAACGCTGCGGTATATGCCTCTATTTATCGCGTCATTTATAAGCACTAAAGAATGAATCTCCTTTATCACTTGTTCCGTAAGGGAGCGCTCCGCTTCAGCAAGGGTTACTATGTACTCGAATGCGTCTTTGTGTCCTATCGCCTCCAAGTGCTCTTTTACAGGTTTCCCCGCTATGGTTATCCCTTCGCGGAGGATCATCGCGGTTTCCCTCAATGTAAGAGTGTTACCCTCAATGGCGTTCGAATTATAGGTATTCTCAATGATAAATTCTTCCCTGAGTCGCTTTGTCTCTGCTGGATTGAGCGGGCGTAAGTGTTTAAGCTTTTCTCTAAGCTCATCTATCTGCGTGAAATCCATAACAATCCCCTTTTTTTATTTATGGAACATCCCGCGATTTTAGCGTTGGAGTATGTCAATCTTTTTTCTTCTTCCTCATGACCACTTTATCGGACGAGTGGTTTATGTGTGATCCTGAGCGGCATGGGCGCTGTTTGATATGCCGAATATGCGTTTCTCCTTTGGGTGGAAGTGCAGAAAGTTCAGCACGATGCTTGCGGGAAATCTGGTTATCGAGGTGTTGAAATCGTTGACCAGCTTGTTGTGCTCCGCGCAGGCTGAAGAAGCCCTCCCCTCGATGGAGGCCAGCTCGCTCATCACGGTCAGCAGATTCTCGTCCATCTGAGCTTCGCGACGCTCCTTGAAGGACAGTTGGATTGAGTGCATCTCATTGCTCAGCTCATTTTCCAGACACTCTATCTCATCCTCTGTGTTAAAAGACTCTTCAAGTATTCTGTCCTGTATGCTGGCGATACGATCCAATGTGGGCGTTTCTGACCCCATTATCAGCTTTGTCTTGGCGATCAAGTCCGGTATCAGATCATGACGAATTTTCAGATGCATATCGACCTCGTCCCACCAGGAATCTATCTGTAACTGTTTTGCCTTGAAGCGGTTATAGGTGTATATGAACCACAGTATTGAAATTCCAAGACAAAAGATGACGGCAAAACCTGCCCGGGCCATTTTCCATTCCTCCTTCATGAACTCGTATGCTAATTTTATGACTTCTTCCCGTCAGGTCAAGTATGATGCGCAATGTATTAGGGAATCGCTGATTAAATGTTCTTCGAGCGAATACGCCCATTGCAGCCCAAAGGTTATGAAATCACCGTTTCATTGGATATTTCATTATTTATCATCAAAACTCTAAAGAAGGTTATTTTGTATTTAATACTTAAGAATATGACGCTATAAGTAAGGTATTTGCTTATGAGGGAGTAAATAGAATGTATGCGTGTTATAATATTCATAGAAAGCTGTTTTTGTTGTCGATATATTCATATCTCGACAACAATGTTAAAGCAATTAAGGAGAGGTATAAACTGCAAAAATCATCTTTAATTTTTTTGTCCGATATTCGTCGATGCCATGCCATTTTAGGAAAGTTTTTATATATATACGCGCTCATTGTGCTGGTTCTTTTTCTGACCGCGCATCCCCTGGGAGCGGCACAGTTACGTCTGCAAAATGAACTTTCTCCTGACCACGTTGAAGTGCCTGGGACTGGGGCATATTTTATACCCGCAGAGGGGCTTGTCTTAAGCAAACGTTTCGATGGATTCGAGTCCGAGTCTCGCAGGATAGAGGTTATAGTCGTCAATATAAGGTCCGGGTTCGACGGTATTGCCTCTAATTTTACGGAGGCGTCCCTGAAGTCTCGCGGAGTTGAGTTGAAATCGCGCGGAGATCTGTTTATCAACGGGGCAAGGGCTATTTTGTTTAAAGCGCTTCAGCCTGATGGCGGAAGAAATTGGGGTAAGTGGATACTTCTCGCCGAAAATGGCGGCAATACTCTTGTGGTAAATGGAGTGTTTGTGAGTGGAGACGCTGATGCCGCCAGTGATGTGGAGGTAATGTTGAAAAGTTTGTTTTTGGATGCCGCTCTTTTCGGCGGCGTCGCTTCTGCGGATGCCGAGCTGCCGACAGTCCCGGATGAAGCTGCGTCCGTACCAACCGGAGCGGTTATATCTCAGGACGCGCCTGCAAAATCCGATTATGCGGCGTATGGTTCTCAGGATATAATAGCGGTATCCTTGGATATCATATCCGCCGCTGGGCCGGACACGCGCCCTGTGTCCGCTGAACCCGTCTCAGCTTTGGACAGCGCGGCGCCGGTATCCGGCGACGCCGATCTGCCTGCGGAGAGTGTTCTCTCATCTGACGTCCCGCTTGAAGTTGTATCCCCTGATGTGACGGCGCTGGATTATACTGTGCCGCCGGAGGGTGGGTCGACGCCGGATGATAACGACGATGACGATGTGAACGCATCGCTTGAGATTCTTTACAAAAATTCTGTATCTGCTGATAATGATGGCATATCGGGGGATTTTGAACCGTAATCTCAGGAATATGAGAGGGATGCGGCTTTGTCCGATGATGTCCCTGACCGATAATTTCCAAACTTTATAAGGAGGTATGGCAGAGAAATGAGACAGGGTTTGTATTTTGCGAAAAACGTGGGCGGGATGCTTCAGTTTGCCGTGGTTATTCTTCTGGTCTGCGGCGCGAGCGCATATGCGGCGTCTCCAATATACAAAAACAATGTTCTGACGGCACAGCATATCGTCCTTCCCGGTACCCACGTGGCGCTGATCCCTCCTGCCGGGGCGCGCCCTGCTCCTGACTTCGTCGGTTTTGAACTTCAGTCCAGAAATATTAAATTTGTGATTACTGAGAAGATTGGAGCTTCGTATAGCGAGTCGGAGAGTACGCTGACTCCTGAGGGAGTTGAGGCGCTTGGCATCACATTAAAGGAGTCCGCGAAAGTTCTCCTCAACAGTGCCCCCGCGATGCTTGTAACGGGTTCGTCCAACTCCTCAGAGTCCGTCTCCGTGCAGCTCCTTGTCACGGGAGACAGCAAATTGACTGTGTATATCTATGGATATTATCCTGAAACTGACAAATCGGCGGTCAATACGGTGAGAAATGCGCTGCTGAGCTGCATCTTCGATCCATCGGCGGTAAAGGTCAATTCCGGAGGGTACTCGCTCTCGTCGGACGGCACGTCGTTCAAATTCGCCGACGAGGTGAATTTAACCAGGTTTTATACCCTCAACGGCGAGCCTGTTGACGATCAGATTGAGGAGGCGTTTTATACCAGTACCGTTTTGAATGAAAGTATCGCTCAGGAGGATAGGGACACTTTCGCGGATACCACTATAGCCCGATTCCTCTCTTCTTATGAATATACGGTCGATTCACGCCGCAATGTGAATTATGCGGGACTCTCCGGAATCGAGACCATTGCCAGGTTCGATGGGGCGTCGAGGAGAGTTCGCACGTCAAGCGGAGGGATGGTGACTCGCACCTCCGAGGGAAAGGGTTATCAGGTCGTTTTGTTCGATAATTTTGGACACACGTATGTCCTGAGCGGGATCGCCGTAAAAAACGCGGACTCATATCTGTCGCAGTTTGCGAGAATAACGTCAACTTTTTTGATCGTAAAATAATAGCGTTTATGTGAAGTTCTGGCAGAGAGGGGAAGTATAATGACGGAGATGGCCAATGGCAGAAAATATGAGTTTTATTGGGGATTGATAGGTGACCTAGAGATAGGGCGCCCGAATCTTGGAAACAAAACCAGAGTTGAAATATACAGGCTTATGCAGTTCACGTTCCGGGATGTCCTGGAGCGAAAGTACGGTGTCGACGTGGCTGACGAGGTCTTTTATGAGGCCGGTAAAATCGCCGGCAGGGAGTTCTGCAGCCACTTTCTGTCAAGCGCGAAGGACATCGGCAGCTTTGTGAAGCTGATTCAGGACACGATGCGCGAGTATGGCATGGGGATTTTCCGCGTTGAGGAGTCCGACAATGACGCAAAAAAACTTGTGGTCACAGTGGAGGAGGATCTGGATTGCTCAGGCCTTCCGGAACTCGACTATGAGATTTGCAAGTACGACGAGGGACTGATTGCCGGTATTATGGAGTCGTTTACCGGTAACGTATATAATGTAAAAGAAATAGATTGTTGGTGCACAGGTGACAGAACTTGTCGTTTTTCTGTGAATATCCAGGAGTAGAACCTGCCTGCGCGGTTTGCCCTCCAATAGCTGAGCGATATGATCGTTAAAAACAATGACGGCAAAGAGTCAATCAATAACGCAAATTCCCCGGAGGATGCCGTAAAACAGGCACAGGAGGCACTGCTCAAGTTTGTGTATGCCCTGCTGACTGAAGCGAAATTGCCGGAGTCGCCGGAGTCGTTTGTAAATTTGGAGAAGTTTCCTGAAGTCCTCAACTATATGGTCATGCTGAGAAGCGTGATATATGGTTTTTCTCATGGAAATATCGACGCCGAGGTGAGCCAGAAGGGATTTCTGGCGGGTTGCCTCAAGGAACTTCAGGCACATCTGAGACATCTTGCCTGGTACGCGGATCGTCTTGCCTCCGGAGACTTTGAGCAGAGAATAGATTTCATGGGGGATTTTTCGGAGTACTTCAACAGAATGTCACAAGAATTATGCGATACATTGAAGACGCTTAAGGATAACGAGTCAAACCTTCTGAAATTGACCAAGGATCTGCATTTAAGTGAGGAGAGGTGGAAGCTCGCTGTTACATGTACCCAGGATGGAGTTTGGGATATAGATCTTACGGAGCGGCGCGCTTTTTTCTCGCCTCGTCTGTGGGAGATCCTGAGGCGTCCTGTTATCGCGGACGATATAGATTTCGATCCGGTCTTATGGGGAAGTTTCATACATCCAGACGACCTCTCCAAGTGGTCTGATATTATGAACTCCCTCAACAGCAAGATCATAACCGATCCCGGGAGGCGATATACCGAGCTGCGCGTCATGGATGGGGACGGAAAGTATCGCTGGATTGGCGTTCATCACATGATAATCAGCAACAGCGAAAAGATGCCGGTCAGATTTGTCGGTACGTGCGAGGACATTCAGGAGAGAAGAGAGCGAGAGGATGAGATTCGGACTCAGGCCACTCACGATCAATTGACAAGATTACCGAACAGATATCTGTACAACGATCGTTTTCTTCAGAAGATGGTCATTGCGAAACGTAACGAATCCTCCATTGTTCTGCTCCTCTGGGATCTGGACGGTTTCAAGTGGGTAAACGATACGTACGGACATCTGGCGGGGGACAAATTGCTGGTCATGATTGCCGAGTTGATGCGCATATCTCTGCGTGAGACCGATACCCTTGCCCGTTTCGGCGGAGATGAGTTCGTAATGCTCCTCTCATGTCCGAGAGGGCATGAAGATGAGGTCGCCGCCTGTACGACAGACAGGATATACGAGATGCTTGAAGAGCCGATCGATATAGGCGTGGGAAAGGTCTTCGTGGGCGCGAGCTGCGGCATAAGTTTTTTCCCAAAGCACGCGGCCGACGGTGAGTCGCTCTTCAGTTTAGCGGACAGGGCTCTTTACACGGCAAAAAGTTCGGGTAAAAATTGCGCAGTGATATGGACGCCGGACCGCTTTAAAAGCGAGAAGGCGCTGGTCTGATTTTTTAATAAACTAACACATTTCAAATAATGAATTCTTTTTTGAAAGAGAAACTGTGCAAAGAGATCAGGTCCTCCGGAGAAAGACAGGGCTGGTGGGGTTCGTCGGGCGTGCTGGCGGCGGTCTCCGGAGGCGGAGACTCCATGGCGCTTCTAAACCTGCTCCATATGGTTTATGGCGGGAGGATTGTCGCCGCGCATCTGGAGCACGGTTTCAGGGGGGATTCATCCGTTCGCGACGCGGAGTTCGTGTCGGACTATTGCCGGCGCATCGGCGTACTATGCTTCGTGAGGCATGTAGACGTCATGGGGCGGCGTATTACCGGGGAGTCCGCAGAAATGGCGGGACGCAGGATAAGGTACGAATTTTTCGCGGAGCTGGCGAAGCAGGAGAACCTGCCATTTATCGCGACTGGTCATAACGCTGATGATGTCGTCGAGACGATGGCGCATCATATTTTCAGAGGGACCGGGGTCGCCGGCCTTGGCGGCATAGCAGCCAGAAGGGATATTATCGTGCGTCCTCTCATAAACTGCGCCAGGGCGGATCTGCGGCAGTTCCTCAGGGAATCCGGCATCCCGTGGCGTGATGACGAGACCAACGACGAAAATCACTATAAGCGCAATAGGATACGCAATCAACTTATCCCCTGGGTGCGGGCAAATATCAACGAGTCATTTGAGAGGGCGATGCTTGGTCTTGCCGCCGAAAGCGCGGAGCTGAACTGCGTGATAAACGAGAGAGCCGCCGCTAATCTCTCTCTCATAGCGCGGGATCATCCATTTGCGTTGGCGGCGTGGGACAGAGTCGCCGCAAAAAGGCTGTCCGGCGTCTGGTTGTCGTCCTCCCTTCGGGAGCAGGGGGCAAGGCTCTCCCTGCCTGTCCTGGATCGTCCGAGGCTCAACGAACTCTGCCGATTGGTGGCTGAACCCGGCAGATGGCGTTTCCAATGGGCCGGAGATGTGGAGGTCTGCGGGGATCGTCTCCTGATCGGGTGGATACCCCGTTCCCTACTGAAGCCGCCGGACAGGCTCGATGTCCTGCTGCGCCTCAAAGAGGAGATAGTGTTGGATTGGGGTATATGGCGTATGTCGTTTGCGCTTAAACCGCGTGACATTACGGAGCGGAGAAAGAATAATATATGGAGCGCGGCGCTGCCTGTATCCGCTGAAAGCTGTTCCATTGCGGTGACGAGCGTTTTCGACTTCAACAAAGATAAAAAAAATATGGCGTGCGTGAAAATACCGTGGTGGAGCTCGTACAATATGCCGATTATCGCGTGGAGAGATGAAAATATTGATGAAACTTGGCAGCCCGGCAGCATCAATTATGTGCGCAATGACTTTGATTATGTTATCATTGCTAAGGTTTTCGCCCATGTGTAGTATCCGCTGAAGGAGGAAAATGTTTTGTCTGAAGTTGACGAAAGATATGAGCTGGGATCTGTTGAGATCTCCAGGGACGAGATAAAGCGGCGTGTTGTGGATTTGGCCGCCGATATAGAGCGTGAGTACCGTGGGCAGGAGGTAACATTGACCGGAGTTCTGAAGGGCGCAGCGATATTTCTATCGGACCTCGCCAGAGAAATAGGAACAACCGTTGACGTGCGGATGGATTTTATGGCTGTTTCGTCATATGGAAATTCCGCGACGTCGAGCGGAGTGGTTAAGATCATCAAGGATATGGATACTTTCGTCGACGGCAAAAATATAATTGTGGTTGAGGACATTATGGACACAGGGCTCACACTTGCCTACCTCAGGGAGATATTGCGCACTCGCAATCCAAAGAGCCTCAAAACATGTGTGCTTCTGGAGAAGCCGGAGCGGAAAAAAGTAGATTCGGAGATAGAGTACAGGGGATTTACGATCGCGGATGTGTTTGTCGTTGGATATGGACTGGACTACGCCGGCAAGTGGAGACATCTTCCTGATATTTGGAGCCTGTCGAAGACGCGGCAGTAAGTGTCGCCTATAAATTCGAGTCGACATTAAATTTTATAAGAAATTTGGAGGAGGATAGCTCTTTTGGGTAGAATAGTAAAAAACCTTGGAATATATTTAATACTGATCGTACTTGTTGTCAGTCTTGTCAATGTTTTCCTCTCTCCTTCACAGAATCAGAAACAGGAGGATCCTGTGACGTACAGTGATGTCCTTAGCGCTGCGGATCAGGGCAGGATTGCCAAGGTTGTGATCGATGAGGGAGTAATAAGGGGCGTTTTTACCGACGGCAGGGAGTTCCGCTCTTATGCGGTGGGCATCGGTGAGCTTGCGACGCGCCTTGCCGACAAGGGGGTCAATGTGGAGGTTTTGCCTCCGCAGAAGACCCCGTGGTGGTCGAGCCTTATGACGTCGCTCTTCCCCACGCTTCTGCTCATAGGGGCGTGGATATTCATACTGTACAACATGCAGGGCGGCGGCAGCAAGGTGATGAATTTCTCGAAGAGCAAGGCCAAGCTCTTTCTTGACAATCGTCCAAAGGTGACGTTTGACGACGTCGCGGGCTGCGACGAATCCAAGGAGGAACTGCAGGAGGTCGTCGAGTTTTTGAGGGATCCCGGCAGGTTTGCCAAACTCGGCGCTAAGGTTCCGAGGGGCGTCCTGCTTTTAGGCTCCCCAGGAACCGGCAAAACGCTTCTTTCCCGCGCTGTGGCGGGCGAGGCGGATGTTCCCTTTTTCAGCATAAGCGGCTCCGACTTTGTCGAGATGTTTGTTGGTGTTGGCGCCGCTCGCGTCAGGGACCTCTTCGAGCAGGCGCGCAGATACCAGCCGTGCATAGTTTTTATAGACGAGATAGACGCCGTCGGCCGTCAGCGAGGCGCCGGGCTGGGCGGCGGGCACGATGAGCGCGAGCAGACGTTGAACCAGCTGCTGGTGGAGATGGATGGCTTCGAGGTGGGCGGAGGCATTATACTGATTGCGGCTACGAACAGGCCGGATATACTCGACCCGGCTCTTCTGCGTCCGGGGCGTTTCGACAGACAGATTGTGGTGGACAGGCCGGATGTCAATGGCCGCGTGGCTATACTCAAGGTTCATGCCAACGACAAAAAACTTGGGCCTGATGTAGATCTGAATGTCGTAGCAAGGAGAACCCCGGGTTTTGTGGGCGCCGATCTCGCTAATCTGGTAAACGAGGCGGCTCTTCTGGCCGGTCGTCGGGCCAAGGAAATGCTGGGAATGCCGGAGTTCGAGGAGGCCATTGACAGGGTTATGGCGGGGCCGGAGAGAAAGAGCCGCGTCATCAGCAAGAAGGAGCGGGAGATAATAGCCTATCATGAGGTGGGGCACGCGATAGTCGCCCGAATGATTCCGGGTTCGGATCCGGTGCACAAGATATCCATAATTCCGCGCGGACACATGGCCCTGGGTTACACGCTGCAGGTTCCCGAGGAGGACCGGTTTCTCATCTCGAAGCAGGAGCTGCTCAATAGGATATGCGTTCTCCTTGGAGGCCGCGTGACGGAGAGCATAAAGTTCGGTGACGTGACCAGCGGCGCCCAGAACGACCTCGAACGCGCCACTCAGACGGCGCGCCAGATGGTAACTCAGCTTGGCATGAGTGATCGTCTGGGGCCTGTGACGCTTGGCAGGAAACATCACGAGGTCTTTCTCGGCCGCGACATTATGGAGGACCGTAACTACAGCGAAGAGATCGCTTACGCGATAGATCAGGAGGTTCGTCGCATAATTGACGAATGTTTTGACAGAGTGCATCAGATTCTTACGGAGAATCTCGGCAAGGTTGAGGAGATAGCGGTGATTCTTCTCGAAAAAGAGGTGCTCGAACGTTCGGAGTTCAACAGTCTGCTTGGTTTCCCTGATGACGAGGAGGACGACGAGCGGGAGGAGAAAGAGGAGCTGGTTGTCCTCGAGACATCCCCGGACGGCAAAATAGAGATGGAAATGAGCAGTGATAAAATCGACCTCGATAAAAACGAGGAGCAGTTATGATCAGAGCATAAAACGTAAAAATTTATAAATACGCATGGGCTGTGTCAAACTTGGGAGTGACACAGCCCATTATTCATGCAGGTCCGTGGGTCCTCCGGTCAAGCCGGAGGACGACAGAGAAGGTCAAGCCGGAGGACGACGAATTGTTCGTTGCGATCAGCGATTATGGCGTGTTATCAGCGCTTCCTCAAGCAGACGAGCCCAGAGATTCGCTCGCTTTTACAGCGACTGGTATTTCATAGCAGACGAAGCATTTTTCCACGAGGTCCTTTCTTGGCGAGGGCGTGACAAGACTGACGGCGGGCACTATCACCAGTCCTGCCAGCATGGTGAACGCTCCGGCGTTAATGGGGGACTGCAGCGGCGCCGGAAATTGCCCCCTGAAGAAAATATTGGCCAGCATAAAGACCGTGGCGAATATAAAATTGATCCACACTGCGTACGCCGTGGTCCTTCTCCAGTAGAGTCCGTACATGAATGGCGCCAGGAACGCGCCGGCCAGAGCTCCCCAGGAGATGCCCATGAGCTGCGCTATGAAGGTCCTTCCTCCTCTGTACTGCGCTGTCGCAATGACGACGGAGATGATGATGAACACGGCTATGAGCAGGCGTATCGTCATCAACTGCTTGCGCTCGCTCATTTTTTTGATGATATTTCCCTTCAGAAAATCAAGCGTGAAGGTTGACGCGGATGTCATGACCAGCGCGGAAAGTGTGGAGATAGACGCGGAGAACACCAGCACTATCACTATGCCTATCAGAACCGGGGAAAAATTCGAGAGCATGGCCGGTATGATCGAGTCATACCCGTTTGCGCTGATGTCGACAGATCCTGAAAACAGCCTGCCGAATCCGCCGAGGAAGTAACAGCCGCCGGAGATGATAACAGCGAAGATAGTGGAGATAACTGTGCCGGTGTTGATGTTCTTCTCAGAGCGAATGGAGTAGAACTTCTGCACCATTTGCGGCAGCCCCCAAGTTCCGATCGATGTCAGCAGCACTACTCCCAGCAGATCCAGCGGGGAGGGGCCGAAGAAGGACGCGAATATTCCGGGAGAACTGGACACGGACGGATCCTGAACCGAAGCCAACGCGTCGAGCGAGGACAAAAAACCGCCGTTGGCCCGGAGAACAGCAGAGATGATTGCCATTATGCCGAAGATCATGATAATGCCCTGAATAAAATCGTTTACAGCAGTGGCTGTATAGCCGCCCAAAATTACGTAGATCGCTGTCAGAACAGCCATAGCCACGATACAGATGAAAAAATCCACGTTAAACGCCATTGCGAATAGGCGCGACAGGCCGTTGTACAATGACGCGGTGTAGGGAACAAGAAAGATAAAAGAGATGACAGAAGCGCCTATTTTAAGAGGCTGAGAGCCGTAACGGGCGCCGAAAAAATCAGGCATGGTTGCGCTGTTCAGGTGCCGCGTCATAATTCGGGTTCTGCGCGCGAGCACGACCCAGGCCAGCAGAGAGCCGATAAACGCGTTCCCGAGGCCGATCCACACTGCCGATATGCCGAATCTCCAGCCGAACTGCCCCGCGTAACCGACGAAAACAACGGCGGAGAAATAGGATGTTCCATACGCGAAAGCGGTGAGCCAGGGGCCTATGGAGCGTCCCCCGAGGACGAAGTTGTTGACGGAGGTGTTGCGCTTGCGGAAGTAGATGCCGACGAGAATAGTTACGGAGAAAAATATGACGAGCAGCGATATCTTTGCAAACAAACAAACCACACCTTTCTTTAAAGAGTATAATAAAATCGGGATACCTTGTTTTGAAGTTGGAGATGAAGGATGCGGCAGAGCTTGAGGCGCTTAAGCTCGTCGGGTGGGGATATGCGCGCGAATTGGCGTGTCGGTCAGCGTCTGTCCAAGGGGTTGTCTTCCTTTGATAAATTTACATTGTTCTGCGCTTCGCTGCCCTCTGTTCTTTTATTATTGATCACGTTGCCGATCTCTTCCGCGCCTTTTTTGACAGTGCCGACTGTTTTATCCACGGCATTCGAGAACGCTTTTTTGAGCATCTCGCCGTCGTCGGTTTTGAAGTCATTCAACGCGCTTAAATTGTCCGCGTTGAAATATGGGGCTTCACTGAAGCCAAGCGCCGAGGCGAAAAATCCCTGCGGTATCTGCGAGCGAAAGGTGTTGTAATTGCTCGCCGCAAGGTTGTACTGCTCCCGCGCGTACTGTATGCCGCTCTCGATCTGCGCCAGCTGGTTCATAAGCATGATGTAGCTTTCGTTAGCCTGAAGTTGGGGAAAGTTATTCGAGAACGCGTTGATTCTTGTCAGAGCTTCGTTGGTCTCCCGCACGGCCTCGCGGAAGTTGTCGGATACGGTGATGTGCGTGACCTTCTCGTGCAGCCCATACTCCTTGGCTATATCCATAAGGCGATTTGCGAGATCGGCGCGCTTTTGGAGAGAGGCCATGATATCTCCGTTGACGCGTCTGACCTGGTGAGCGAGCCTCTGAAGGCTGTTGTACTTGTATACGAATATGGCAATCACCACAATGCAAAAAATCAAGAACGGAGTTATCACATGGATCTCCCCTTGTCATCGTTTTTTTAGTTTCCCTAGGGAAACTCTGATTTATAGTTAGAGGCCTAAAGGGTAAAGATTAAGACCCCGATTATTACTGCATTCTCGATGGCTAAAAGATGTTTTCACGATTTAATCAGTGTTTCCCTACGGAAGCGCTGTCACGATTCCCAGATTATTGTCTTTATTGACACCTGATTATTATGTCATTACATCTACCTGTGTCAAGACTCCAGGGCAGAAGCTGAACAGTTTCTACAGCGCTCCGCTTCCTTAGTTTTCGTCGTCCTCCAGCAGAGATTCTATAAATTCCTCCGCCTCGTTTGCGAAGTAGAGTATCTCAGGAGATGAATCATTCGCGTTCACGAATGTGGACTTACCCCTGTCTATGCGCAGCAGGGCTTCCGGGTCTCCTCCCGATATGACGGGAAATACGTAGATGAACCCCGGCTCGTCGAGGTCCTTGAAGGACGATATGTTGCGCAGAGACGCCAGTGTGACGGCTATTTCAATCATGCTCGACAGGCGCTTTGCGTCGGCTATGAAGAGCGCTCCCAGGTCATCATCGTACTCACAGAGGAAATAGCGCGAGCAATCCGCAAATGTCTCCAGAGATTCGCTCACCGACATATATTCAGGCCTTGGGAACGTGTCACTCCATTCCTCGCAGCTGCTGGCGGCGCGGGGGTTCATCTGCGGCCAGTCCGAATAATCGCAGAGAAATTTGACAGGGCTCGCCAGCCAATTCTCGTATGCTCCCCTTGACATGGCAATTCGCGCAAAAAGCGCGCTCGGTTCTCCCATTCTGAACTCACCTCAAATCAGCGATTTCTTGAACTATCGCGCATAAGCGAACCAGTTTAGTATATCAATTATATTTGCACGCTATAAGTGTTATAATTCCTATTATATACGGTATATAGCCGTTGTTGAGAGGAGGTTGCGGCGTTTTATGGCGCGTAAATTCTCGAGCACCATGGGCTTTATCGTTGCGGCGTCATCTAGCGGGGTGGGTAAGACCACGGTCACGTCCGCTATATGCCGCATTTTAAGGAACAGAGGCTGCACTGTGCAGCCGTTTAAGACAGGACCGGATTTTGTGGACCCCACTTACCTCACGCTTGCGTCAGGCAGGGAGTGCAGAAACCTCGACGGGTTCCCCTGCCCGGACCTGATGCCGTTCCTGTACGATCTTGGGTGCCGTGCGAGTGGTTCGGCGCCCGCCGCTGATATCGCCGTGATCGAGGGAGTAATGGGGCTGTTCGACGGACTGGGCGTGGATGGATTGTACTCCACCGCATGGCTTGCCCTGACGCTCAGTCTTCGGGTTATTCTGGTGGTGAACGCGCACGCGGCCGCTACGAGCGTGGCTGCGGTGGTCAAGGGTTTTTCGTCTCTGGATCCGCTCTCTCCTGATATAGCGGGGGTGATAGCGAATCAGGTTTCGAGTCCGGAGCACGCGTCGTTGATTGGCGAGGCCATTTCAAGGTTCACCGGCATTCCTCTCATAGGGTGGCTGCCGGTAATGAAAGATGATGGATTTTCCTCGCGCCATCTCGGCCTTGTGCCGGCTCTTGAGCGCGCCGGCACTGAGGAGATGATAGAGCGTTACGCCAAAGAGCTTGCGCCCCGCCTTAATGTTGACGCGCTGATGTCATGCTCGATCACGCCGCTTGGCGCATATAGCGCGCCGGATATGGAGGTTGCGCCTGCGAAGCCGGACGGCTCTCGTGTCCGCGTGTCTGTCGCGTCGGACGACGCGTTTGGCTTTCACTATCGCGAGAACTGGGAATTGCTGGAGCGTCAGGGGGCTGACGTCATCATGACGTCCCCGCTTCATGACGATTCGCCTCCGGAGGATACAGATATTTTGATCCTGCCGGGCGGTTACCCGGAGGTGTTCTCCGAGGAGTTATCGAATAATAAAAAATATATACAGTGGATCAGAAATTTTTCCAAAACAGGCTTTATCTACGCCGAGTGCGGAGGCATGTTATATCTGTGCCGCAGCATGGAGTATGAGGGGGCCGTTCATGACATGGTTGGCCTGATCGACGTTGACGTCAAAATGACAAAGGGCCTTCAGCACTTCGGTTATGTTGAGGCCACTGCGAAGAGTGATAATTTGCTGTTCGAGCGCGGGACGACGCTGCGTGCGCACGAATTTCACTACTCCAAGCTCGTTGGGATGGACGCGTCGGCGTTTTCTGTCCGCAAAGCGTCACGAAAAAACGAGGAGTGGACGGATGGATTTGCGCTCATGGACGGGAGGATCCTCGCGACGTATCTGCATATCAACTTTTACTCCTGCCCGGGGAGTTCGGCAAGAATGCTGAAACTTGCATCCTATAGGAACCGCTGATTAAATAACCGCTGTCGTCCTCCGGTTTGCCCCGCTGTCGTCCTCCGGCTTGCCCCGCTGTCGTCCTCCGGCTTGCCCCCCTGTCGTCCTCCGGCTTGACCGGAGGACCTATGTAGGTTTCCTCTAATCAGTTGCATGGAACCTGTCCTCTACTCCCTCGAACAGAAGAAATGTATCCTTCAGCAGATCTATCATGAGCGGGTCGAAGTGTCCTCCCGTCTCCCTGTATATTATGGACATTGCCTCATCGTGGCTCATGATGCCCTTGTAGGGACGCTCAGATGTAAGTGAGTCGTAAATATCCGATATCGCCATTATTCTGCCGGAGATGGGTATGTCATTTCCGGCCAGCCCGTTGGGGTAGCCGGACCCGTCCCACCACTCGTGATGTGAGATCACTATCTCGCGGGCTACGTGCAGAAATGACGAGTCGTCTCCGAGATTCTCGATCGCGTCGCTGATAATCTGAGCTCCAAAGGTCGTGTGCTTCTTTATCTCGTCGAACTCTTCGGTGGTAAGTTTTCCGGGCTTGAGCAGTATATTGTCCGAAATGGCCACCTTGCCGATGTCATGCAGTTTGGAGGACTTGATGATGTGCTCCCCATACTGAGGGTTTATCAGGTAGTTCGGGTGCTGTTTTTCGAGCAGACAATTTACCACGAGCTTCGTGTAGGTAGTGGTTCGGGCGATGTGCCCTCCGGTTCCGCTGTCGCGCCACGCGGTTACGTTGGCCAGGATGTCCAGTATGGAATCCTGGGTGTTGCGGAGAGACTCCGTCTTCTGACTGACCAGCGTCTCCAGCCGCTTCCGATAATCCTCCAGCTCTATATGGAGATTCACTCGCGCACGGACGATACCTGTCGTGATTGGCTTCAGTATGTAATCGACCGCGCCTAAGTGCAGCGCCGTCTCCTCCTTGTCGCGTCCCTCCTGCGCGGTCAGGAAGAGAACGGGTATGGACTGGAACCTTGGGTTCTCTTTTAGTTTTTTAATAACCTGGTAGCCGTTCATGCCGGGCATCTCCACGTCAAGCAGTATCAAGTCCGGGGACTGCTTCTCCAGAAACGCGAGCGCTCGCTCGCCGGAGGGCGCCGCGTAAACCTTGTATATTGGCCGCAATATCTCCTGCAGCATGCGCAGGTTTGTCGCGTCGTCATCCACAACGAGAATGCTGTGGCTTGTTAAATTAGCGTTCATTTGTTATCTCCCGATGTCTCTTCTATTTCAAGTATCTTTTGTATTAAATTGGAAGCTGAATCGTAGTTGAAGGATTCTATAGCGGCTCTCACCTGGAAGAGCTGTCTGTCCAGGTGAGGCCCGTAACTCTCGTTAGTTATCCTGTCCATGAGCTCGAGTGCGTCCTCATGTTCCAATCCATCCAGCAAAATGCGGGCGTCCTCCAGGAGACTGCGCAGAATCTCAACGTTTCCCATGACCTTTGTCTCATCGACCTGAAATTTTTTCTCGGAGACTATATCACCGATGAACGAGAACAATTCATTGAGTTTCCGCGTGAAATCCTTGAAATTGTTCTCTATATACTCGTAGTCCTCCGATATAGTGGCCAACTCCAGGTATCTGGCCTCCTCGGAGATATCCATAGCCCCTATGTTCGCGAGTGAGCTTTTGCAGGAGTGGATATCTATTCTGAAGCTGTCGTAATTTTTATTCCGCATATAGGCCTCCATGTTCTGGAGTTTCTCCGGGATGCTCGTCATGAACGCCTTGATCACCGCGATATAGGCGCTCTCCGAGCCTCCTATATTCGCGAGAGCCATTCCGGTGTCGAGCATCCCGCCTAGCCGTGAGACCAGTGGTTCACCCGAGGGGCGAGTGCTCTGTTTTCTATCGGTCTGCACGGTCTCGATCTTGCTCTCCGGCAGCCATTTGATGAGGACCCTGTTCAGCTCCGTGAGCTCTATCGGCTTGCTCAGAAAATCATTCATGCCGCAGGAGAGGTAAGTTTCCTTCATCCCAACCAGCGCGTTGGCGGTCAGAGCTATTATCGGCACATCCTGAAGCCAGCCGGGAGTTTTTCGCAGCGCAATCGTCGCCTCTATCCCGTTGACCTCCGGCATCATGTGATCCATGAAAATGATGTCGTACTGCTTCTCACGGACCATCTCGTACGCGCTCTTCGCGCTGTTTGCGGAATCGGGCTCTATTCCGTACTGTCTGAGCAGTTCGCTCTCCACCATCAGGTTGATATCGTTGTCGTCGACCAGCAGAATCTGGACATCATTGAACCTGATGGAGTCGAGGACCATGCGATCCTCCTTCCCTGCGGAGCTGCGAGTGATCACCCTCCTGTTGTTGATTGCCTGGGCCATGCCCATAATCATGAGCGGCTCGAATAATACGGTGATATTGGCGCCGGTGTTCTGCTTGGCGGCGGCCCTTATATTTTTTATGGCTATGATATTGCAGTCGTAGGGTATTTCATTCATCTTGGCCGAGACTATGTTGTGTCCGAAGTTGTATCTGTATACCAAATGGGTGTATGTATTTTTAACGAGCATGGATTGCATGGAGAGCGCGTCATGGCATATGTCGTAGTTAACCCCCATGTCCTTCAGCATATACCCGTACTCTTCTGCGTGAATATCTTCAGCCAGGATCAACACCCTCTTGGAGAGAGGATTCAGAACGGACGCCAGCGATATGCTTGACGCGGCTCTCAGCTCCACGGAGAAGAAGAACGAACTCCCCCTGCCATATTCACTCAATACCTCGAGTTTGCCTCCCATCTTGGAGACAAGCCTGCTGCTTATGGAGAGTCCCAGACCGGCGCCCTCGTTGGTTTCGTTCGTGTGCTCGTTGTTTCTGACGAATGGATGGAATATGCGGGACAGATCCTCCTCCTTGATCCCTGTGCCGGTATCAGAGACGGAAAATGATATCCGTACCCCGTCCCCCTTGGTTGGTTCACACGCAACCCCCAGATGTACATGCCCCTCGCTGGTGAATTTGATGGCGTTGTTGAGTAAATTGAGGAGCACCTGCTTCAACCTGAGATCGTCGCAAATTACGGACGAAGGCGTCAGCGGGTCGATGCGCGCGATAAATTCTATCCCCTTCTCGGCTGCCCTCAGATGTATAAGTCCGACTATGTCGGTCAGTATCGCTCCGAAGTCCGTCGCGGCCTCCACCAGCTCCAGACGTCCTGTCTCGATCTTGGAGAAGTCGAGCAGGTCGTTGATTATAGCCAGGAGAGAGTGAGACGCGTTGGTTATGCTCTGTGCGTAACCCCTCTGTATGTCATCCAGCCTTGTCAGAAGCAGAAGGTCGCTCATTCCCTTTATCACGTTCATTGGGGTGCGTATTTCGTGGCTCATGTTGGCAAGAAAAGTAGTCTTGGCTTTGTCCGCCGCCTTTGCCCTGTCCACCGCGTCCATGAGTTCAGTGACATCGTGGAGCACGACTACTGCCCCGATGCATTCACCGTATGAGTTTACCGCAGGAGATATATATACCTCGATCATCATCGGTTCACCGGAGAGCATGTCGAGCTTATCGCTGAAATGGACGCTCGTTGAATCGCTCAAGACGCTGTTGAAATGATCTGTCATTTTTTTGATCCACGTCTCTGCCGCGATGCTGGAGAACAACTTCTCGAAGGTCTTCCCCTCCATAGCCCGTTGTCCGGAATATGAAAGGGTGTTCATGACCTTGTCCGTGCCTGTCACATATCTCATCTGCTTGTCCAGCACGAAGATCATCACGGGGGACGTCTCCAGGAGCAGGCGATTATAGAGGCTCATCAGCTCGCTCTCGTCACTCTGAGGTTGAGTGTCGAATTTGGACGCGTCACCAGACCTCAGGTACTCGCTCCCCGGGCCGTTGATTTTTCTTCTGTTTTGGTTGTACTCCGAAATAATGTCAGCTATTTCGTCGTCGTTGAATCTGTGCCTGTTATCGTCGCTCATAGTAGTTTTTCAAAACCAGATTTCCCCGATATTTGATCTGTTATTAAATCATCGGTTCATTATGGACTAATACATTTTGATCGTTTGGCAAAACGACCAGCAGTAACTTATATTATAACAGCAGAATATTAAAAATAACACTATCAATCGCCCTCGCGCCGAATGACCTATTCTGTCGTTCTCCAGCTTGACCGGAGGACCCACGGATGTGCATAAACTTAGGGAACCGCTGATTAATTCGCTTAAGCGACGTTTTGCTGTTTAGGAGCACGGACGCAGCAAGGGTTAAAATCTTCACCCTTTAGGCTCCTAACGATAAATCAGCTCTTCCTTAGGGAAACGCTGATTCAATGTTCTTTGCGGCGAAATGGAGCGAATCCGCCCATTGCAGCCCAAAGGTTATTAAATCAGCGTTTCCCCAGAGAGAAGATCGCCTCGCGCAGTGCGGCGTCGCCCTGTCTTAAAGCCAGTATGCTCTCCACCTCGCTGATCAGATTGCCGTTCTCTCGCCCTAAAATCGACAGAAAGATCTTATCGTGGCTGGTCCGGTCGACGTGCGCCGGATCGTAAAAGAGCTCCTCAAAGAGCTTTTCCCCGGGCCGGACTCCGGTGAACTCTATCCTGATATCCGTGTAGGGTTCATGACCGTGGAGGCGGATCAGCATCTCGGCCATCTCCGCGATATTGACCGGCTCTCCCATATCCAGAACATAGAGTTCGCCGCCGCGTCCCATCGACGCCGCTTGCAGGACCAGACTGACGGCCTCGGGTATCAGCATGAAGTATCTGCGCATGTCTGGATGCGTCACTGTGACGGGGCCGCCTCGGGCAATCTGTTTTTCGAAGAGGGGGACGACGCTGCCTCTGCTCCCCAGCACGTTCCCGAACCTCACCGCTATGAACCTGGATGCCTCATGAGTCTCCTGAGCGTTGCGGAGCAATCTCTCCGCAATGCGTTTTGTGGCGCCCATCACACTCGACGGGCGCACCGCCTTGTCCGTCGATATCATGACAAATCGCTCCACGCCATGTCTGCCCGCTGTATCAGCTATCGTCCATGTGCCCAGCGCGTTTACCCTGAGAGCCTCGCGAGGATTCTCCTCCATCAGCGGCACGTGTTTGTGCGCCGCCGCGTGGAACACCACCTCCGGTCGATGCTGTTCGAATATGTCCTCCATAGTGCGCCGGTCGGCTGTATCGGCTATTATCGGTCGGCATGGCGTGGAGATGCCGGACTCGCTCAGTTTTGCCTGCAGATTATATATCGACTGCTCCCCATGTCCGAGTATAAGCAGCTCTCCTGGGGAGTGGCCGGCTATCTGAGCGCAGATCTCGCTTCCTATCGACCCGCCGGCCCCCGTCACAAGCACCCTCTTGCCGGAGATGACAGTGTCGATCTGCGCCTCGTCAAGGCGGATAGGTTCACGCCTCAAGAGGTCCTGCAGTTCGACCGGCCTCATTCTGCCGGCCTCTATTCTGCCGTCTGCTAGCTCTCTGAGGCTTGGGAGCACCCTGACATCGATATTGAGATGAGCCAGCGCGTCCAGGTATTTTCTAACCTTGGCGCCGTCCGCAGACGGGATGGCGATCAGCGCGACCTCCGCCCTGTTTTGCGCGGCGATCCCGATCAGCTCACTGTCACTGCCCAGGACCGGAAGGCCGGCTATTATCCTTCCCCTTTTCTGGGGATCGTCGTCTATGAAGCCTATCGTGGATAGGTCCGAGCCTTTTCGTTGGAGGTCGCGGGCTATATACGCCCCGGCCTCGCCGGCGCCTATTATAATTGTCTTTTTCCGCCGTATGTCCGGGATGCTGTTCGAGGAGAGAGAGAACTCGGCGAGGCGCCAGGACGCCCTGATCGCTCCTATGAATACCAGCCCCGCGAACAGCGTTATCGCGAGTGAGGTTCGGGGTATCCTGAGGAGTTTGGAGAAGGAGTTCACGCATAAAAACAGAGCGCTCCCGAAGATGTAGGCCCTCGTCAGCCGCGCGTACTCCTCCACGCTGGCCTGCGGCCAGTGCACTCTGTATATTCCCATCAGCCACAGCAGGAGCGTTACACACGCCGGATAGGCTGCCGCCATACGGATAAGCTCCCAGCGATACGCGGGAGAGATCATCAGCGTCAGCCTCATCGCGAAGCCCATGTAGACAGACGCGGCGAGAAGCAGCAGGTCAAGAAGCAGTACGCGTCTGTTGCGCGACGCCATCCGCAGCCAGATCTGAATGAGTTTCTCCCTCAATATCGTATCCCCTGATGTGTAATGCCGTTAAATTATGAGTTTCCCTCCGCGGTTGCCCGATCCAGGAGGAGGAGAGAGTTTGTCGAGCTGATGAAGTACCTCCGGAGAGGCTACTGTCAGTGTGGATTTTCTTGATTCCTCGCGCGCGTACTCCTTGATTTTTTTCTCGTATTCCTCCATCGAGCGTCTTATGGACTGCACATCTCCACGGACCCACTGAAGGATGCTCTCGGCCACGGCGTTCAGCACATCTTCGCTGGGTTCCTCCTGGATTAGTCCAAGTTCTTTGAGCATGTGGTGCTCGTCCCTGAGGGAATCCTTTATATCCTGATCCGTGATCAGCCCTTTTTTATACAAAACTCTCACAACTACGTTGAAACGGGTTTTGTTGTTCTCATCGTTCATGGTCAGCGACTCTACTTTGGAGAGCAGCATCGTTATGACCTCTTCGAGGCTTATTTGCATCGGCATTGCCATATTCATTCCCCCATACATTTTTATGTCACACACATTGGTATTTTAACATAAAAAAAGGGTAAGCAATTCTTCTTCATCATCAGGAACATGTACGTTACCCAAAAAGCCTTCCAACTCAAAAATATCGACTGGTTTTTTAAGCATATACGCAACTTACTACGGCAATAATTAGTCAATTTACGAATAGGCAAATATCACTGAATTCGGTATATTCATTCTAATTTGTGGTATAGTAGCATGAAAGTGCAGATTGAGTATTTAATTCTAAGTAACCGTTGACGCAGGTGCTTTTCTAGTGATGTGCCTATTTTTTATATAAAGAGGTATAGCTGGTTTGGCTGACGCTAAAGTATATTTCAAACGTTCAGTAACCTTCGCATTGGAGTCGTCGCTCTTCGCTCTCTTGGGGTATGTGCTGTACCATCTTTATCTGAAGTCCGTCGGCGAACAGTTCAGAGCGACCAATATATCGCGTATTATGCTGTTTGTTCAGCTGCTTGTTTACATGTGCGTCTCCGTGATTAATCTGCTGCCGGCTATGATAATACGCTTTTTAGTCGTGAGAGAGCCTCTCTCTGGAGGAGACGCCCGGTTAGCCTCGGTGGTTCACTATGCCACAATTTCTCTCGTCGCAGTGACCCCGTATCAAATTTTAACCGGCGAGATATCACTTGGCTCTGTATATGTGATTTTTATGCTGCTCGCCAGGCTCTTTTGGGCGCTGCTCTCTTACGTCGCCGCGTATGTGATAATCGTCATACCACAGACGCATACGGATCCCGTGAACGAGCATATCGTTCCTCTGGATGACTCTATGCTCTGTCTGGGCGCCCTGGGCGAGTTCATGAGTATATTAAGAGGCCGGCTGGGCGCCGGTTATCCTATGGAGAGCCTGTGGCGGCCTGTATATGCCTATCTCAAAAATGAAGAGCTGATGAAAAAACTGATTACGACTAAGGGTTTGGCTCATGACCAGATTGTCCTGAACGCGGTTGGCAGCATGGCCTTCAGACTCCTCTCCAGCGGAGAGCTTCATTCCTCGCGCGGCGTACTGACCCCGGAGGGGGAGTATGTCAGGGAAGTATGGATGAACGCAGGCAGCGAGCTGGTAAATCGCATGTACAGCAGCCCCGAGGAGATGAAGCGGGGGACCGAAATGATGGATGCCGCAGTCGCGGCCTCGGGAGACCGGGATAAAGGAGAATAGAGTGAGATACCCTGTTTTGAGAATAATCAAGGATAAAGTTCTGTCGAACGCGCGTGTAATAGCGGATATGTGCGGCTCTCTCGAAATAGATGTTTGGGGGGTTACCAAGGGACTTTCAGGCGACCCGAGGCTTGCCGCGCTGTACGAGGAGGCCGGTTTTAAAGGGGTATCCGACAGCAGGATTCGCAACCTTAAAAAAATAAAAATGTCCGGCGTCTCTCTGCCGAGGCAGCTCATGCGGATTGCGATGCGCTCAGAGCTGGAGGACATGCCGGATATCGTCGATGTCTCATTGCAGTCGGAGCCGGAGACGATCAGGCGTCTTGACGAAATATACGCGCGCAGGGGAGTGACCGGCCAGGTATTGCTGATGATAGATGTCGGCGACCTGCGCGAGGGGTTTTGGCCGAGGGAGCTGCCGCGCGCCGGCGAATACTTCCACGATCTCAGAGGCGGGGTTGAGATCACGGGGGTAGCCGCTAATTTCGCGTGCGCGTCCGGTCTCCTGCCGTCTCCTGAGAATTTGGAGAGGCTGGTCTCGTACAGGGACATGCTTCAGGACTCGCTGGACTACGAGTTGCCGGTGATAAGCGTCGGCGGCACCTGCTGTCTTAAACTCATAGAGGAGAAAAAAGTCCCCCGTCAGGTCAATCAGGTGCGCGTATGCGAGGGCGTTCTTCTTGGCATGGATACGGCTTTCAATCGGGAGATACCTTATCTGGAGCGTGACGCCCTGACGATAGTTGCCGAGATAATCGAGTGCAAGCACAAACCGAGCGTGCCCAGCGGAGAGATCGGTCTGCAGTCCTTCGGGGAGAGACCCATATTTATAGATCGCGGCATGAGGAAACGAGCCCTCCTTGGCATTGGGCGTCAGGATGTGAATGTGGACAGGATAATACCTCTGGAGCAGGGAGTACATATTGTAACGGCGTCGAGCGATCACCTTATAGTGGACGTAACAGAGGCGGATTCCACGTGCTCCGGTGAGGATTTTTACAAACTTGGGGACACCATAAGTTTCAGGCCGCTTTATCCCGCTATGCTGGCAGCTTCCACATCGGAGTTCGTCGAGCTCTGCTTTGAATAAGGGGCTGGCTTGGCGACACTGGCTTGACATAGTATAACTATTGAGGCTAAACTTGAGGTGCAATTGCTATATAGCGCCGCCAGATCTTAAGGGAGGCTGATTTATTGTCAGAGGGCTAAAGAAGAGGACGGGACAGCCCTTGTATTTTTGAACGACCGGACGGTGAGGTTGTTTGGACAATTTAATTCAGCGATTTTCCCATTATTAGGAGAAGATATGAACTTAACTGCGAGGGTCGAGGACTATCTTGAGGCTATTTTGGAAATAGAGATGTCTGGAGAGGTTGCCACTGTCACGCAGATGGCAAAAAATCTGGGCGTGACGAAAGCGACCATAACCGCTGCCCTAAAAAAGCTGAAGTCGGATGGATTCCTGGAGCACGAGCGTTATGGGGATGTAAATCTGACCGCCGAAGGGCGAGGCAAAGCGCTGGCCATATACAGAAGGCACGAATTTTTGACGGATTTCTTCGTGAGGATTCTTGGTTTCTCCAGAGATCGGGCGCAGAAGGTTGCCTGTGTTATGGAGCACGAGATAGACGAAATCACCGAGCGCCGCCTCGCCGCGTTCACTGACGCCATATCATTGGCCGAGCGCAACAGCGAGGTCTGGCTGAGAGAGCTTCTGGAAAAGCTGGACTCGCCGAATGATCTTCCCATACCGCTCTGTCTCATGGAGAACGGGTCGAATGGCGTGATAGCTCGTATAACCGCTCAATATGAGCTTCGTAAGCGCTTGAGCGCGGCTGGTTTTATTCCCGGCGCCGAGATCTTCGATATCAAAAAGTCCGACGGCAGTCAGGGGCTGTATTTTGTCTTCAGCATGAACGGGATGGAGATCAAGTTCGGAATCTCCGAGGCATCCGCCATCTGGCTTTATCAGCCGAAATAGGCGTCTGCTCGATTCCGGGGCTCAGGCTATCAACTCCACCCACTCGTCAACGGTCATACCGGATATATACATGTCGATGTCAGTTTGTCTCAGCGCCTCTCTGATCGAGCCGCGCTCATGACGAATGTTCCTCATCAGGCCCTCCAGTTCGGACTTGTCCAGTATGCCGAAGAAGTCGCCGTATATATGCAGGTCGCGCATCACCCCGAACTCTACCGACAGCCGCACGTCGACTATGCCGTAGCTGTATCGCGCGCTGCGCTCCATGTTGTACGCCCCGGACTTTCCAAAATTCCACTCCCAGCTCGAGTATTTCTCGCGGGCTAGGCGTTCCGTCGCCTCTATATCCAGGTCGTTGAGTTCATAGGGCTCGATGCCGTCAAGCGCCATGAAAAAATCCGCCATGAGCGCGAAAAACTCCTCCACCGGAATAGGATTCTCCATGTGATGCGCTATATTTGTGACGCGGCTGCGGACTGATTTTACCCCGTGGCTTTCTATCTTTATATCGCGCGGCTTCAGCGCGTTGCCGAGATCCGAGAAATCCGCGCTGTAGAGTATGCAACCGTGGTGCATGATGCGCCCTTTTTTCATTGCCTGCGCGTTTCCGCAGAATTTCATATCGTCTATGACTAGGTCGTTGCGCCCCTTGAGTGACGCGCGCACGCCGAGCGTCGCCAGAAACTGAATGATGGGGGAGGTGAAGAGAGTATAGTTGCTGAAGTCGCCGCGTTTGACCGTCTGTATGATGGTGAAGTTAACGTTGCCGAGATCGTGAAACACGGCGCCGCCCCCGGATTGTCTGCGTATTACCGGTATATTGTGCTCCGACACATAGTCCATGTCGATCTCAGACGCCGCGTTCTGGTTATTGCCTATTATTACAGCTTTGGAGTTGCGCCAGAGAATTATCGTCTCGATCTCCATCCCGGTCAGAACATATTCCTCCAGCGCCAGGTTAAACTGCGGTGATGTGTTTGTGTTAATTATGAGATACATATACTCACCCCTATTAAAATGGCGGTGGGAAGCGCACTGTCCTCACACCGCCATCAGCGAGTTTCGAATTGATTGACTGATGTCCGGCGTCGATCAGCCCTTTTTGCTCTTGAGCGCTATAAAGGCGCCGGCTGCCAGCAGGGATACCGTAGCGAATCCCGCTCCCGCGTCACAGCCGCCCCCGCCCCCGCCGCCGGATGAGGCGCGGCGTTCGAGCGTGATCGGGTCGGCTATAATGGTGTCCCTCTTTCCGTCGTAGATAAAGAGTATCTGATTGGTCTGGTCATATTTCACGCCATACTCGTTTTGAGAGCCCACCCTCCGATCGCAGGAGTCCGGCGCCGTGTCGTCCACAATGATGATCAGAGGGACGATCCTGGCCGAGCCGTTTTCCAGCCTCACATACGAGCCGGGTGATTTGGAGTTCAGCACATCGGATATATCTATGCTGTAGCGCGTGCTCGAGCGCTCGAAGTACTTCACGATACGGTAGCGGTCGTGAAAATCCTGCGCCGACGACGGCGCCGTCACCTCTGTGCCGTTCATGTAGTTCAGACCATTCAGCTTGAAGGAGAGGACGAGCGGGAGCATGTCGCCGCGCGCCATTGGAGGAGACATGATGAGGTCCAGGCGAAGCGCCGCGACGAGGTCCGAGTCATAGTTCGTGATGCCGAGCGTCTCCGCTATGGCGCTCCTGTCGACGTTCAGAAGCGGGGTTGGGGAGATGCCGCTTGGCGTCAGGATGTATCTTGGGGTGGAGGCGGGGTAGCCGGATGAATTTTTTATCTCTGAATCGTTCAGGCCGTCGTACGCCTCTTTGACAAATGTCGAGTCAACCGCGTAGAGACCGGTCGCGAGTATCTCCTCGAGCGAGCCTGACGCGGCAGGGAGTCTCATGTCGTCGGCTATCTCGCTGCGCTCGACGACAGTGACCAGGCATTCGTCACTATGAGGAGTGTTGTTCTCTCCCGTTGCCGTGACGCGTATCGTTGTGCTGTAGCCGGGATATGCCCCGGTGACGAGCACGCTGTCGTTGGAGGCGGAGACCGGGGTATATGTGGCGATACCGGGATTGAGCGACTCCCACCTGTAGATGACTTGCGTGGCGTTCGGCGGCGACGGGACCGCGGTCAGGTAGGTGTTGCCGGCGCCGGGGCGCACATATAGTTCATGCTTGTCGAGCGTGACCCCGCTGAGATCGACGGGGTTTACGAACGACACCTCCACCACCGCGTTTGCGCCTACGTTTTCGTATGATGAGCTTTGGAGCTCGGCCGTTATCCTGAACCTGTCATTTGCGGACGCGTTGGGAAAAGTTATGTTGTTCTGCGTGCTGTTCCCGTAGGTGAATTCAGTTTTTTCGTTAAAAGTCGGCCACCATTGCGAGCTGCCGAGGATTCGAACTATGCTCCAGCGGACGGAAGTCCCATTGCCGCTGCCACCCGCTGTCGCGGTGAGCGTGAGCGATGTCTGGGCCCCGGCAGTGACCAGAGTGATGTTATAGCCGGACCTGTCTCCGCCGAGCGGCGGATTTCCTGTAAGCGATGTTATCCGGTCAAACTGGGCGAACGCAGCGTCGGATCCCATCATGATGAGGCACAGCGCCAGCATAAACAAGAGGTATGCACCCCGGGGAAATTTCACATTCATTTGAAGCCCTCCAGTTGAAAAAAATTTAGGAACTCTGATTAGCGATCATGGCGTGTTAATCAGCGTTTCCCTAAGATATCCGATTATATACATCAAGAGAGAGTTTTTCAATACGGGCAATGCATCTATCAAAGGAATCACTCCCCCCCCTGTCGTCCTCTGGCTCCCCCCTGTCGTCCTCCGGCTTGCCCCCCCTGTCGTCCTCCGGCTTGACCGGAGGACCCACACGGATTTTAAAAAATGACGCCCGTACATCTCGCCAGGTCGATTTAGGTGCATGAAGGCTGATTCTGACTTGTTTTGAATGCTCATTAATGCGTTATTTTTTTTTAGGGATAGCAAATTAAAACATATTGTCAAGATTAAATATTTATGATATCGTACTTCAAAGTACGAATGCTCCAATTGAGGAGATTGGTGCATTGTTTTAGCTGTATTTGGCGTGTTGTTTGTGTCATGGAATGTGCTTGCTCATGGGCCTATGCGGCTTAATGAACGCAGGCATTATCTCCAGACAGCG
>JAISRE010000016.1 GCA_031273805.1 Synergistaceae bacterium
GGGATTAAGCTCATTATACCGGCAAATCCTGCCGGTTGATGATATAAACAGGCGTCTTTAAGCCTCTTGATCTTCCTTCACCTTTCTTGAAGGACTGTTGGCGTATACCCTTCTTTATACAATTCTGTTTGCTAAAATTTGCTCAGCTTCTAATGTCTAGTATTTAATAGTATTATGGGCTTAAAGGGGAAGAATTACCCCCCTCTGACGCTCTCGATTTTCTCGAACTAATATCGTTTCAGCAATTCATCAGGACTTCAGGAACGATTTATCCCTCTTCCATGTAACCGGCTTGAATACGTTGCCGCCTCCCCGATAGAACTTGCCGAAGAACTCATAGTATTCGAGGCGGAGTACCTGTATGAAGACTATCAGACCCTCCAGACATACGATAAAGAGATTGCCCAGTATGAGCACAAGCGCCTTGAGCACTATTCCGCCCGGCAGGTTCTCCATCATTCCTGATATAAGTATAACAGCAAACGAGAGCGCGACGTGGTTCAGAGCGAACGCTGCCAGTCTGACGAACGATGCGGTGTTCGTGAAGTAGTTCATGAGGTTGTGCATGACCTCGAATATCTGAAGGGCGGCAGATTCGTGCTCAACGCGCTGATGCAGCAGAGTCCTCGCCAGAGTGTCTCTAAACAGCGTCAGCAGAAGAACTGCCGCTATGGCGTACCAGAGGTAGGCCACAGAAAAGGGCGTCTCTATCTTTTTGACCGAGATGAAGATCGCGATGGCCGCGCCCCAGTACACGAAAAGGCCGGCGAACCCCTGCCCGTCGAAGAGCAGCTTGCCGAAGTCCCTCTCTCTGTATCGTATTATCATGTTTAGTATCATTCCGACGCTTATCATGACGACCCCGGCTATTATAGCGACCATGAAGAGCTCCCCTGTATTATGCATGGGAGAGATCCACAGAGCAGGCATCAGAGTCTCCTCTACTCCCATCACGCTGCCGTAAAGCATCCCGAAGACCACGGAACTGCATGACGCGCACTTCATGACGTACGCCAGGGACTTGTTGAGTATCTTCTTCTTTCCGAGGTACGTCGCTCCGAGCCAGAGCAGCACTCCGTGCCCAATGTCTCCGAACATGAAACCGAAGAAGAGCACGAACGTAATGGCGACGAACGGGGATGGGTCGACCTCTCCGTATGACGGGACGCTGTAGAGCGCCACAACGTCCTGGAACGCCCTCACCATCCTGTTGTTTCTGAGCATGGTCGGTATTCTCACGCCGGAGTACGCCATGTTCTTCACCTGCTCCGTGGTTATGGAAGTACGCGGAGCCTCGGTCGCTATTGTATCCTTTATAACCTCGTACGTATCCTCAGGTATCCATCCGGACAGCACATACATGCCGCTGATTTCGCCGCGCCCCTTGCAGAGGTCGTATACCCTCTGCATTGTATAAAGCCTCGAATAGAGCTTCTCGAAATCGTTCCGCTGTTCCTTGAGTATGTTTTTTGCCGCGTCCTCCAGACCGGTTATTGAGTTTTTGTGAAGCTCAATGTCGTGCTTCACCTGCTGCAGCGGGTTTTCATCAGACAATCTGTCCGCTATCTCAACGAGCGAGAACTCCTTGAAATAGACCGCGTCCAGTATCTTCTTCGCCCCCTCCTTATATCCGGGAACTGTGAAGACCAGTATCCACACGTTGTCATCCTTGCGCGACAGCTCGACAGCCAGAAGGGGCGCGTCGATTGTCGTCTCCTGCAGCCTGGTGAAATTGTCGTTCGACAGCCGTCCGAAGTGCGGCAGGGCAAACTTTGCGTCCGCCAGTTCTCTCGGCTTCATATTGATGCTGCTAAGCGCTTCGACGCAGTTTTTCGTGGCTTCGAGCCGCTCCAGCTCTTCGGAGAGCGTTTCCCTGCGCTGACCCCACGTCTCCAGTTTGCCGGTGGTCTCCTCCACTATGCGCTTGGCTTTGTAATAGTTGAAGTTCATATCGAGCTTTACCGGCTCAGGGTCCGGCATGGCCTCGCCCGCCACTTTCCATACAATCGACATCTTGTTCAGCAGTTCGTCATATGGGTTGTCGCTCTCAGTGGTGACCCTGGCTCTGAGGCTTCTGTCGTTTATAAGAAAATCCAGGGGCAGTGGCTGGAACCCCCCCGACAGAACCATCTGACGAGCCACCGGTTCCATCTCCTCGTGCGGTCCCACCATAGTCAGCGCTATCATCTTCATTACTGCCATTCGGTTTCACCTCCCGCTGCCGATATTATGGGCCTAGTAAGGTAGGCCGCCGCATGCCGTCTGTCGTACCCGTAGCGTACGTACTCTATTATTCTTATGATATCGGCTATCTCGAACTCCTTCAGAACAAAATAGCTGATCACTGTGTGAAATCCGGGCGGCCCGCCGTTGAATACCTTTCTTGCCTGATTGTAGATGTATCTTTTAATGCCTCGCTCCAGAGAGAGCAGGGGTTCCTCGTCGGCCGCAGACTCGGTGAGTATGTCGCTGTACTCATGGAAGCGGGATTTCAGCATCTCTGTAAGCTGCTCGTATGTCTCGGCGCGCGCCGCGTCCCGAAGGAAAGCGAGAGAGACCCTGAAGCGGACCGGCAAAAGCCTGTTGAGAGTTTCCTCCGGCGTCATATTGAAAAAACGTATGGTCCTGTAAAGTATGTAGATGTTGAAAAGGTCCACCCGGGCGCCGAATATCGGCATCAAAAGGTTCTGATCTCCTATGGGCATCTTCTTCATAGCCTTGTGCAGCGACAGTTCGACGAACATGTCAAGCGCGGTCTCCAGTGGAAAAAGACTGCGCTCCTCCCCGGATTGGAGGCGTTTCAGCGACTCCTGCAGCACTCTGTAAAAGTGAGTTCCTCTGAGCGAGTCGGAGAGCTCGGAAAAATCCCTCGCGGACAGCACGTTGTCGTACGATATCCTGGAGCTTTTGGTCATGTAAATCCTGCGCCTCAGCTCTTCCCTGTCGCTCCTGCCTGACCCGATGTACCGAAACACGCTCTTCAGATTCTCAGCCTCGTGCGAGCGCATCATCGCGCGGAAAAATTTGTCCCTGGGATTGCTCAGATGAATTAGAAATTTCTCCGCCTGCTTGAGAACGGTTATCTTTATGGCGGATTCCAGGTCCTGCCTGTGAGGCTCTTGCGGCATGGTTTCGAGGGATTCGTCGTAAGAGGCAGCGGCGAGTTTTTGCGCCACCTCTGTCACCGTGTCGCTGCCGAGCAGGTTCCAGTAGTCGTCCACTGACAGGAGTCGGCTGTATAAAACGTGCGCTTTCACGCCGATTGACAGGCACTCTCCATGTGACGAGAACGACAAGGCTATTTCGCTCCCGACATAATCCTGTCCACTGTTTCGGCGAGTACAGCGGCTATAACCGTGTCGACATTCTCCTCGAATCGCTTGCTCACTCGGTCCCGCTCCTCTTTGCCAAGGTCCAGTATCTGCTTTGCCTCCGTCTGAGCAGACGCAAGCGCATTCGCCATAAGGCTCTTCGCCTGTTCTCTGGCTGACGCCATCTTGCTCTCTCTGTCAGGCGTGAATATCTCCTGAGTTGTCCTGATAACCCCTGCCGATTCGCTCTTCGCGTCCTCGACTATTCGTTTTGCCTCTCCCTCCGCACCGAGAAGAACTGTCAGGACCTCCTGTAACGCGCTCATATTTATCTTCCTCCTATATTGTCAGGGAACCACTGATTAATCGCCATGATCGCTGATCGCAACGAACACTGGAAACAGCGGCAATCCATTTTCGTAGTAATAACCTCCGGCTTGACTCCCTCTGTCGTCCTCCGGCTTGACCGGAGGACCCACGGATGTGCGTGAACCCACGGCAGCAATTCCTTATAGGCTTGCTGTGCCGGAGTCGTCAGCGGTGTTTTCTCGCTTCTGCCTGTTTGCTTTGGCGATTTTCATCCGAACGAAATCCTCCCGCTCTCCCTCCTCGAGCACGCCGGTGATGAACGCGCCCTCCGCCCTGTTAGAGGGTATTACGACCTTCTCCAGAGCGTTGACCCTCCTGTGGGTTCGCCGTATCTGCACTGCAAGGCGATAGACGCTGGTCTCCACCTCCGCAAGTTTGAGCAGGGTGGCGAGCACCTTCCTGAAAGAGAGATATGCCTCGTCCATTGCGCCAGTCGAGCCCATGAATGAGTAACTGGGTTTTATGGAGCAGTCGATATCGTCGATATCTGGAATTTCGACCCCCATGACGGAGCGAAGCCTTACGACGAGTTCGCCGGTAAAGGGAACCGAGTTGGCAATGTCCTCAACCGTATCTATTCCCAGAGACAAATTTGCCCTGCGAAGCGACTTGTATGCCTCGTCAAAGATACCCGCAACCTCATTCTGAAGGCTGCGCGCGGAGTCAATGTGCCGCACCAGCTCCATCATCAGAACCTGCCGTTTCTGTTCCAGAAGATCGTGCCCGCTGACTGCCTGAGCCATTGATTTTTGAAGCGCTACTAGATTCCCCCTGGTTGGGGCCATCCTGCGAACCATATTTAAGCTCCTCTTGGCCTATAAATAAAATATGCATTTTTTTTGTTATAATACTACTTGGCTGTTAGAAATTCATCCTCTACACGTGGCTGATTTTAGACCTCAGAATGAAAAAAACAAGAGGTTAATTTGGGAATACTGAAATACTTGGCAGCATATTCTTTCTTAGGGACGTGATTATGGATGTTTTTACTATTTATAAGTGGCACGGAACTGTCTAAAATTCCTGGGTTATCGGCAGCAGGAGCGAATGCAGAAGTTCTTCCTCTCACGGCGCCTGCCGACGCCGACGTAATCAGATACGGCTTTCCTAAAGCGATAGACTGTTTTCCAATGGACCCCGAGGGACATCCGACACCGGCCATAATAACAAGGGCCGCCATAGAGGAGGCTGATATTCCTGTCTGTGTAATTCGCGCCGGTTCCTACCTTCCTCCCTCGCCTCCATATGTGGAGTTGGGGGGCTCTTTTGGACGCGACGCCCGCGTATGCCCCGCCGTGGAGGACGCGAAACAAATTTTCGAACATGCGAGGATGGCGGCCTGGAATATCGCCTCGACTCACAAACATGTCATGCTGGCGGAGTCCATACCGGGTGGAACTACCAGCGCGCTCCTGGTTCTGAGGGCGCTGGGCTACAGCGGGATGGTTTCCTCCGGAGGGGTCAGCAACCCCATTGATCTCAAGGAGGAAATATGGGCTGCCGCCGCCTCCCGCGTAGGGATAAAATTTGGAGAGCTCAAAAACGATCCCCTCCGCGCCATAGAGGAGATGGGGGATCCAATGCAGGCAGCTGTACTGGGGTTTGCTATGGGCTTACCAAAGAAAACAGAAGTTACATTGGCGGGCGGAACTCAGATGCTCGCCGTTGCGGCCCTGCTCAAGTCACTTGACGACTCTCGCAGACCCGTTGTCGCCACCACGAAGTACGTCGCGCGGGACGCCTCATCCTCCTTCAGCGACCTGGCCTCCAAGATTGGGGTCGATACCTACGTCGCCCCTCTCGACTTCTCCGGCTCGCCTCACAAGGGACTCGCCGATTACGAGAAGGGTTATGTCAAGGAGGGAGTGGGCGCCGGGGGCTCAGTATTATATGCTGAGCGCATGGGAGTATCGGTGGAGAGGGTAGTCTCCAGAACTAACGCGATATATTCGAGGATAATCGGGTAAAGCGCCTGATGACGCGCGTTGATCATTCTGGGCGGCTACCGGTTGCCTTCGGCTACGCCGGTGTTTTGTTTTGTCTTATTTTAGCGGTATTCTCCGGATTATTCTTTGGGGACGTAAAACTCACCGTCCCCACACTCTTCGAGATGCTGAGCCTCGGCCCCGGCGCAAGGCCGGAGGAGGCCATAGCGTACGACGTCGTCTGGCGCATAAGGCTGCCTCGCGTTTTGTCCGCATTGATGTCAGGCGCCATACTCGCCTCGTGCGGAGTCATCTTTCAGGCCGTTTTGCACAATCCTCTGGCTGAGCCCTATACGCTTGGCGTGGCTGGGGGCGCCGCATTTGGGGCTGCATGTGCGATTTCCTTCGGAGCTGTGGGGGTTACCGCCGCATCATTCGCAGGAAGCATGGGGACGCTGTTTGTCGTGTGGCTGCTCGGAGAGCGCAGAGGCGACTCGGACAGATCTCGCTTGATTCTGGCCGGAGTGATAGTTGGAAGCATATTGGGGGCCGGGCTGACTCTGCTCAAGGCGCTTGCCGGGGAGCGCACATTAGCGATTGTTGTGTGGCTGATGGGTAGTTTCTCCGACGCCAACTGGTTGGACTGCCCTCCACTCTCCATTGCCTTATCCGTGCTTGTCCTGATTTGCTCGATATATGTTAATGAGATGGATATAATGGCCTCTGGGACGGAGGGCTCCGCGCTGGGGCTCAATGTCCATAAGACCAGAATGTTCCTTCTCGGCGGAGCATCTCTCGCTGTCTCCTTCGTGGTGAGCAGGTTCGGCATCATTGGCTTCGTCGGTCTGGTGGTTCCTCACCTGCTTCGTATTCTGTTAGGTCCCACTCATCACCGACTCCTGCCGCTGTCGTTCTTCGGTGGAGCAGCGTTGCTCACCGCCGCTGACGCAGCCGCGAAGGCGCTGAACGAGCTACCGGTCGGCGTTCTGACCGCGCTGGTCGGCGGTCCCATATTCTGCTTCATCCTATGGAGGCGTAATTAAGATATGTTATCCGTAGATAAACTCTCCGTCTCACTTGGAGGGCGGGAGATCCTCCTTCCCGATACGATGTCATTCAGCATAGAACCGGGTGAAGTGGTTTCGCTGCTTGGTCCTAACGGCAGCGGCAAGAGCACGCTCTTGCGCGCTCTTGCCGGGCTGATCAAAAAAAATACCGGAGAGATCCTATTCGATGCTGCCGACACCAGCAGTCTTAGCGTAAAGGAACGGGCGAGGATATTTGCGCATGCTCCGCAGAGCGAGAGATTTTCATCCGATTACACCGTCCTGGAGAGCGTTGTTATGGGGAGATATCCCTATCTGAGGAGCTTGGACAGCTATAACTCCGACGACTATCAGACTGCGATGGACTCCCTGGAGAGGGTCGACCTGGCAGGCTTCGAGAATAGAATTGTCACAAAGCTCTCCGGTGGAGAGTCAGCCCGAGTGGTGATCGCCCGCGCTATCACACAGGACTCTCCCGTGCTCCTGCTGGATGAACCGGCCGCCGCGCTCGACCCGAAACACGCGCGCATAGTAATGGAGCTCTTGAAGGAGATATCCGATGACGGCAGGATAATACTGATGGCTATGCACGATATAAATCTTGCTATAAGCAGCGCCGACAGGCTCCTATTTCTCGTCGACGGCGCGCTTGTCGGAGATATGAGCTCCTCAAATATCACAGAAGATATCCTAGAGCGCGTCTACGGCATACCCTGGGAGATTTGGTCCACCGGCAGCGACGCCAGACTTGTCGCCATCCCCGGAAAGTATATAACCCTTTAATTATTCCCCGGGAATAATCCCAGTTAGTCAGATACCCCCGGCAGAGCCGGGGGCTTGATTTTATGAACCGCTCAAAGCGGTCTAAAACCTTGAGCCGCTAAAGCGGCTAATCGAACAGCTTCCGTTGGCCAAATCTTTGATCCTCAATCTCTTGGTTTTTGATGTAAGCTCTGATCAACTCTTCATCTTTCCCAACTGTCGATACGTAATAGCCTCGCGCCCAAAAATTCTCTCCTTGGAAATTTCTTTGCCTGCCCCCAAAATTTCTCGCAATGCTTATCGCGCTCTTGCCCTTGATAAAACCCACTACCTGTGCCACTGCGTATTTCGGCGGTATCGAGATGTACATATGGACATGGTCTGACGCCACATGCCCCTCCAATATCCGACTCTCCTTTTGTTTGGCAAGCTCATGAAAAATTTCCCCAAGATATTTGCGGATTTTGCCAAACATTGCCTTGCGGCGATATTTTGGAA
>JAISRE010000034.1 GCA_031273805.1 Synergistaceae bacterium
GTGGTGTAGGTAGCCATCATATAAGAATGAGGTGTATAGCCCGCTTCCTGGAAGCAGGCGTGGATGCACTGACCGAGGCGATTGTTAGCCATAATGGTAAGAAACGGCAACTCGGAAAAGTCGGCCATATAAGCGCCCGGGAGAGCCTTCTTTTTGATGGATTCAGTCCGGTCGCCGTAGTGTTTGTACAACAGTTTGTCCGATACACAGAAGTAAATCAGATCGTTGAGCATTGCCTCCGCTACGAAATTGCGCTGATTTATCGCCGCGTTGACACAAAAAGCGAAATCCAGCTCGTTTTTGAGGACCAATTTTTCGAGCTGATCGCTCGTTTTATCCACGAGGATAATTTGTACATTGGGATATGTCTTCGTAAAACTGGGCAGGATCTGGGGCAAATAAGCGTTTGATCTGGGCGAGCTGGCCCCGATGACAATTTCTCCACGATCTAAATTCACCACATCCGACAGGATACTTTTCAAGTTTTTCTCCTCGGCAAGAAGCCGCTCGGCAAACGATAATACCTCTCGACCGGCAATGGTGAGTCGCAAGGTAGGGCGACGATCGAAGAGCTTGATACCGTAGTGCTCTTCTACTCGCTGGATGTGGTTGCTGAGGGTTTGCTGACTCGTATAGAGACGGTCAGCCGTTTTTGTCATGTTCAGATCTTTGCAGAGTTCGACAAAATAGTGCAAGCTGCTGATATCCATTAGGCACCTCCACAAAGTTAATTTGTAAAGTTTACAAAATAAACTAAATTGCTTTGTCGATGGAAAAGCATATAATACACTGCAAGCAAAATCAAGATATTTTTAAATTCTCAAATCAAGCGCTATGCAGGAGAAAGGGGCCCATTTCAACCTGCTGGATATTACTCTGGTGTCTAATTAGATCGACGTTGGATATAAAAATTGATTTTTTGGACGCCGCAGTAATTTGGAGAAGGAGATCATCATAAGGAGGATGATTGGTCATTATGCCTGTTGGAAAACGTATTTATCTGCGGCGAAGTATGCCTGATCCCGACATTGTGGAAGGCTTCCGTGGTCTGCCGGCTTCTAACGTGGCCGATGTGATGAACCGAAACTGCGCGATGAACCCTCGCATCCGTCTTTTAAGCATTCCCAATCCCGAAATTTCGGTGGGCGTTGCCTTTACCGTCAAGGCGCGGGCCGGCGACAATCTTGTGATTCATGCGGCAATGCAGTATATCGGCGAAGGAGATTATCTTGTTATCTCCAATGAAGGAGACACTACCCGCTCTCTGCTTGGCGATATCATGCTGAACTACCTGTTCCATCTGAGAAAAATTGCGGGCATCGTTGTCGATGGGCCTATCCGTGACCTCGGTAGCGTAAAAACCTGGAATTTCCCGATTTACGCCACTGGCTCCTGTCCCGTCGGTCCTTATAAGGAGGGACCTGGAGAGGTCAACGTACCCATTGCCTGCGGCGAGGTCAGTGTTCATCCCGGAGACATCATCCTTGCCGACGTCGATGGCGTTATTGTGATTCCCCGCGTTGACGCGCCGGTGATCCTGACTGAGGCTCGCGCTTATTATGCGAAAGATCAGGCCAAAGTAACACTGGCCAAAGAAGGCAAACTCGATCGTGCATGGGTGGAAGAAGCACTCGTCAAAAAAGAATTTGAGATCATCGATGATAAATACGACTGCTAATTAAGGAGAACTTCTCACAACGACGAAAGGAGTCAATATAATGCAATATATCGGCATTGGCATCATTTCACTGGTTATTTATGTAGCAAGTATACTGATACTCAACATTGGCTGCAAACGCAAGATGGCCGAGGCTATGATATGGTCGGTTTTTTTGTTGATCGTCATCAGCGTCCTCTTCGGAGGCCGCCCCCTCGGTGAAACCATAGCCGACAGCGCTAAAAACGCTTTAGGGCAGGAGGTAGTCTACGCCGGACTCGCTTTCGTGTTTATGGCCCATGTCATGGACCGGACGGGGACCATCGTGCGCCTCGTCAATATACTCAATTCGCTTGCAGGGAGACTGAGCGGCGGTTCCGGTTATGTCGCCACGCTCGGTTGCGCGCTGTTCGGTATGGTGTCCGGGGTCGCATCAGCAAGTACAGCGGCTATTGGTTCAGTGACCATCCCCTGGATGCGCCAAACGGGCTGGTCTAAGGAACGATCGGCTACAATTGTCGCTGGCAACGGCGGTCTTGGCAATGTGTTCCCGCCCTCTTCTGTCATGATGCTTGTCCTTGGCACTGAAATCGTGGCGACAGAACTCTCCGCAGACCAGCTTTATGTGGGCCTCATGAGCGTGGGAGTATTTGTATTGGCTTACCGGCTCTTCCTTGTTTTCCTTTTCGCTAAAAAAGACGGCATCCAAAAAGTACCTGCCGATCAGATCATACCCCTTGGACAATGTCTCAGAGAGAACGGTTCAGCTCTCGTTATTCTTCTTGGCGTGGCCATTCCGCTGCTGCTCACCATGGGGCCTACAGGCGATTTTGTCACGGCCAGGCTTGCGGATACCAAAGGTGCGTCTCAATCTATATCGATGATCGTTTACATACCCATTCTCATCACGATTTTTGCCATAATTGAAGGTTGGAAACACCTGCCACATACAATATCAGGTTGGATCGACCTGTTGAAGGGTTCCCTTGGCAGTTTTTCAGAACTCGGCGTACTGTTGGTCTTCGCTTTTGTGGCGTCTCGCCTGCTTGTCAAACTCAACATGAGCGGCGAATTTTCCACCATCCTCAAAGTGACGGCCGGTTTATCGCCTGCCGTCATTATGATTGCCATCTGCACGGTTGTCACGCTCATGGTAGGCCCCTTCAATGCTACGGCTACCACCGCAGCCCTTTGTGGCATCTGCTACACGGCTCTGCGGTCTATCGGCCTCTCGCCGGTTATTTCAGCCGTCGCTTTTATCAACCTCGTGTCGAATCAAAGTTGTGTGCCGCCCCAGTCGGCGCCCATCTATATTGCCAGCGGCATCGCGGAAGTCGAGGAGCCCTTTAAAATATTCAAGGATCTCATCATTTACTATGCGTTGCCGCAGGTGCTGTTCGTAATGCTTGTAATGCTCAAGATTATTCCTGTGGCCGGAGCATAAAGGAGGAGAAAGAGCATGAAAGAAGGTTTATATAAGGGATTGACTGTCATTTTCACCGTAACGCTTGCCCTGTTCATGCTGATGGGTGCAGTCATCGTAATTGTACAACTTATTGGCATCGTCATGGGCAACGGCGACATGGTTTTGAGTATTCATAACCGCTTTAATACCTACGCTATCCGGGTGTCAGCCCTCTGTGGTTTCGCTGGCTTTTTCGCGGCCTATCTGAAACCCAGGAAAAGAACAGGAAAATACCTCAACTTACGCAGCTGAAAAAAGTGGATAAAATATTGAATACGACTCCATTTAGCTATTGAAAAAGCACCTCTGTTATTGGATAATATATTTGCGTCACCAACAATAAATCCTTTAACGGAGGTGCTTTGTCATGATTTTAAAACAGGAATATCAGGATGTCCATGGCCTTCCCGAATTTTCTGCTTTAACTTTTAGAGGCTTCTGCAAAATACCAGCTCTGCTCTCGCATTTGGACGCGACACCGTCTACAGGTTTCTCAACCTGGCTCATCCGTTATTTGCGTTCATGGTTGATATAGCTTTATTCAAGCGATATTTTTCATCTTCGTTTCATGCAATGCATAAAATTTTAACTCCAAATATCTCTCATCACGGAAACCATA
>JAISRE010000080.1 GCA_031273805.1 Synergistaceae bacterium
AAAGCAAATAATATATGGTTTTAATGAGAGTCATTATCTGCGTTCAGTGATGATTTATGCGGAACCCGACACTTTCTTCGCGCTAAAAAAATACCTATACAACTATTTAGGGAAACCAATGAATCCTTCCGACCTTACCGTTAAAGAAGGCTCATGTTGGGTGGGGTTTGGGCGAGAAGTTTGGTTGGGCTTCGATAAAACTCAAGTTCACGTGGCTATTGCGAATTCAGTTATGGGTACTGGTGCATGGGTATTCTGAAGCTTGGCTATTAAAACCCTGATCATTTCGGTGAACCATTGGGAACGGACATTGCGGATATAATACGTTACCAAGGTGGGCACAGTGGAGACACTGGCTATTATCTTGCCATTTTGGAGCCAAAAGGTTGGGTGATTTTACCGGCTGATGACTTTTGCCCTATCCAAGTTTTCACATCCTCCACCAAGCCCTCTAACCCGAAAACGCCAGATAATTTTTGTTTATAATTTCACATAAAATAAAAAATGAGCATCAATCCATTGACAGGCCGCTAGTATTGTGCAAATATACATTGTGTAATTTATAGAATTTATTTTTTGAATCATTTGAGTGATGAGGCTAAGGTTGCAGGATTTTCTGAGCACACGTTCTCTCGGTTTTGTGGCTGTAGCGCTAGTGAATAAGCGTGATTTTCATGGGAGAACAGATGATCTCAATGTTTTACCATTAGATGATTTTAGCTGATCTTATGACAGAGAACAGTTGAGTGAGATGAGAAGCAGGTGTGCCATGATGAAAAAATCTATTATAAACACAAATACTGCGAAGAACTATAATAATATAAAAGTCTTTAATGAATGTGTTATATGTTGAAAACGATGTATTCTTCTTACACTCTTAGATTTTTAAAACAAATATGTGAAATACTCAAAAACATATGTCATATGTTTGTTTATTTTTTTCGTTGTATGTACAGGCAATGGGACATTGTTTTCATGTTAATGCTTTTTATTATCCCTTCTATTTATCATATTTGGATATATTTCCATGTATCTGGAGATTCACGTGCATGTTATTATTATGAGGCAGATGAAATAGAATCTATTATACTTAAATTAGAATATTTAGGCATTTTGGCATCTAATTATACCAAAAAAACAGGAATTGTTCCTAGCGGTAAAGCTGATCTAAATGTTATATTTCATGAATTTAGAAAAAAAGGAGCAACTGAATGGGATTTTGCAGATTATATTTATGGATTAGCAGAAAAAAGAGGTGATAAATATTCAAATGATGATATTTTAGCGATCATGGCTGCGCACTTGATTAATTATCCTGATACTAAATATTATAATTATCGAGGCATAATACCATCTAAAATGACAGCAAAAGATATTCCTTATGTTGAAGATGATTTCATAAAATTATATAACAATATAGATTATTGTTTTTTTAAAAAAGGACATGATTATCCGTCTGATAATTTTCTTTATATTGGTATCAAATCTCCAAAAATTATTTCTACTAAAGGTTATCAAGAATTTCTTAGGGTTATAGTCTCAATGAAAGACAAACGCTATTTTCAAGATTTTAGCGAAACTCCTTATGAGAATGGTCAGATACTTATAACTAAAATAACAATTAAACGGGAAGAGAATGCATATTTTTGAGACAATCTCATGAAAAAGTTTACCAAGAAATACATTTTATCGTTGTTTAACTTGCTAATAGATATTACAATTATTATTTTAATTTATATTTTTTGCGCTATCTTTTATTATTCTAATGCCATCGATTTACGTGAACCCCTTGAAAAGGAGCAGGTATTAAAGGCAGTGGTGGAATATATTTCACCTGAGAGAAGCATTAAGAGTATAACTTTATATACTAGGAATAGCATGAAATATTTAGATTATTATTTCATTGCATTTGAACCAAGAGGATATGTGGTAGTCGTGAATGATGCCAGATTTTTTGAAATACCATCTTCTAATGATGCTTATGATCGTACGCATTCCATGTTTGATGACGTTACTTTCTTTGAATATATCGAAACTTATTTATGTAAATATAACGGTAGGCAATTTGGGCCTATTTTTCGAGACACCGCCTTGTTGCGATTTAAAAGTTTCGTAAATAATACTTTAAAAATAAAAACAAATGCCCAGTTATGTTGGGAGCATTATTCAAGTGATAGCATTGAAATTAAATAGAGAATAGGAGATTGACCATGTTAAAAAAATCAAGGATTAGTGTAATGTTTGACCGGGGTGGGAGATCACCAGAGGTGAATTATGATAAAATGATACTGCGTTACTTGAACAAAAACTCTATATTTTAAGGGGGAGTACTATCGTGCAGTTTCGCCGCATGATCACGTGTATAGACGTTCACACAGCCGGAGAACCAGTTCGCATCGTCACCTCGGGTTTCCCTGCTATCCTCGGGAAAACAATGCTTGAAAAACGCAGCTACGTCTTGGAAAATCTCGACTACTGCCGAAAAATGATAATGAGGGAACCGCGAGGACACGACGCGATGTATGGCGCGATATTGACTCCTCCTGTCACGGACGACGGCGATATAGGGGTACTCTTCATAGAGAACGGCGGCATGGGGACGATGTGCGGGCATGGGACTATAGGCGTCTCGAAAGCGGTATTCGACACGGGCATGATGCCGTCGAAGGAGGGAATCAACATCCTCAGGATCGACGCTCCGGCCGGACGAGTGACGTCCAGCGTGGAGGTTCGGGATGGGCAAGTGAAGAGCGTATTCTTTCACAATGTTCCCGCATTCCTTTACAAGTCAGGAATCAAAGTTCCGGTCGAAGGGGTCGGAGAGGTTACAGCGGATGTCTGTTTCGGCGGAGCTTTTTATATCTTCGTCGAGGCGTCTCAGCTCGGCATAGAACTTCTGCCTGAAAATACGCAGCGCCTGTCCGCGTACGCCATGGAGATCAAAGAGACGCTTGGCAGGATTGAGAAGATCGAACACCCACTCGAACCTGGGATAAACTGGATATACGGCACAGTTCTCATGACAGCCCCTGAGCCCGTCGGCGACAACAGGCTCATTACAAGGAACATTACAGTGTTCGGGGAAGCCGAGGTCGACAGAAGCCCCTGCGGAACCGGGACCAGCGCGCGCATGTCGCAGCTTTACTCGAAGGGAATATTGAAGCCGGGCATGACGCTGGAGAATCACAGCATCATAGACACGATCTTCGAGGGCGCCATTGTCGAGGAGACCACTGTAGCCGGCATACCGGCGATTGTCCCAAAAATATCCGGCAACGCCTACATTATGGGTTTCAGCCAACTTGTGCTCGAACCGGAGGACCCAATGCCGGAAGGTTTCAGAATTTAACACGAGGGACAGATCAGCGCAGCGAGGAACGGATTCGCTCCTCGCTGCGCTATTTTGATTAACTTTAGATTTTGGATTTTGCGTGTTTTCTCTCCTCTGCCTTCATCATCATGAAGATTGCGCCGACAAAAGAACCGTGGCAGACCAAACTGAGAATTACCAAGTTAATAACCCACGTTTGCATTTGAGTATCTCCCTTCCGTTCACGACAGACTAGTCTATCTTGTTTGAGTGAACCAAGCGTTTCGCCATTATATTATTAAAGATAAAGAGTATGAATAACACTACAGCCCACTCGACGATCATGACGCCTGGCGTATAGACATACTTAGTGATGGGCCAGAACCTATACCATTCGCCTGGATACCACGTAGCCGCCTGCCACACCCACCATCCGAAGGTGGCGATGAAAAGTATGGGGAAGAGCATTATGCACTTCCACATCCATTTGATGTGTATGTCGGAACAGGGATTCACATCCTCGTCCCACAGCTTGTCCACTCCGTACTTCCACACGCCGAACCAATAAAAGAGACCTACTATGAGGAGCCCTACGCCCCATACCATATCCTGGTTTTCAAAGATATTATTGTTTGCGGCGGAGAAACTGCCGACGACAATAAAGAACGCGGTCGTTAAGAACGTACCCTTGGCGCGGGTGAAGCCCATGTCCATGAGGTTGCGGCAGCCGAGCTCCACCATCGCTATCAGAGAACTCAGCGCGGCGGAGAAGAGAGCGAGGAAGAAGAACACGGCGAGCACCGTCCCTCCGGCGGTGTGCGCGAAGAGGTTGGTCAGGTTTATGAACGTGAGCCCATTGTTACCGCTGCCCATAGCCTCCATTGCCGCTTCAGGGCTCGGGCTGAGCGCGAAAACGGCCGGAAGGACGACCATACCGGCCAGCATGGCGGCTGAGGTGTCGCCGAACGCAACTGTAAAGGCGTTGAGCTGCACATCCTCATCCTTGGCCGAGTAGACGAAGAACACGTGGAACATGCCCCATCCGGCCCCGGTCGACCACGCGGCCTGTGTGAACGCATGGAGCCATATATCGGGCTTGCCGAAGTCCGCCCAGTCGATGTGGAACATGTACTCGAAACCAGCCTTCGCCCCTGGAAGCATGGCGACGCGGATAACGAGAACTATCAGGAGCACGAATACCGCCGGGATCATTATTTTGTTGGCCTTTTCGACTCCGCCCTGTACCCCGCGCCAGATGATGACGCCTGCTATAATCGCCGCTGCCCAGAACCAGTAGACAGCGCCCCATGACGGCGCCCCGCCTTCAAGCGTTGCGGTCATGGCAAAGTTATTCCACGTCTCGGTCGTGAGCGCCATTCCGTCAGGAGCAGTGGCGACCTGCGATAGAAAGCCGGTGGCTATGAGATAGAGATACCTCATGACCCAGCCCAGGACGACGCCGTAGTAGGCGCCGATCATTATGCAGCACATTCCGCAGAACGCGCCCATCCACGTCCATTTTTCGCCCAACAGGACCTTAAATGCGCCGGCGTTAGCCATGCGAGTTTTTTTACCGAAAATTGACTCAGCTGTGATGAGAGGAACAGCCCAGATGATGATTGCTAGAAAAGTAGCTATTATGAACGCTCCGCCATTTTGTCCCGCGACTTCACGCGGGAACCTCCATATATTTCCGGTCCCTACTGCCATACCAAGCACTGTGCATAAAAGTCCCCACCTGCTTGTAAACTGATCTCCGCCTTTTTTAATGTCTGACATTACATAACCTCCTCTTTTGGAAAATTTTGATCTGCCTCCTGAATTTGGTTATGTGCCGTTTGATTTTTATTCATTTATCACCCCCTACATATACCCGCCGTCGTAGCGCTTCGGAACCAATGCGTTCTGGACGTGCCGAATCATCGTCGTGAAGTCGAAAACCGGCAAGCCAGTAGCCATGTGAACCGCGCGCGCATACGGCGGCAAGTCGCTGCACTCGAGCACTATTGCCGCCACCTCGGGATTCTCGCGCATCATCCTGCCAACTACTGAAAGGATCTCATCCTCCACTTTTGCGGAGTCAAGAGTGCCTTTTTCCTCCAGTACAGATGTTCTGAACTCGTATTGGTCCTCCATACCATAGACCGCCAGAGGAGTATCAGGCGATATCCCCACGTTTCTGAAATGCTCGTCTGTGAGAGCGTTCGCGTTTGCGGACACAACTCCCACCTTTTGACCGGGCTTCAGCATTTGCCTTATGAAAGGGACCTGCAGCAGGCTGGACAGGAATACCGGAACATCCACCGCTGCCGCCACCTGAGGCTGAAAGAGCGCCATGAATCCGCAGGCGCCGGTTATAGCGCCGACTCCCTCAGCCTCCAGTTCCTTTGCCCCCTGGATGAAGGGCTCCAACAGAGACGGGTCGCGTTCATTGAGCAGACGATCGATCGAGGAGCCCTTCACCTCCTTGTAGCGCACCGGGAAGTCATAAGTCGTGGCATTGCCCACGTTTCCCGGAATGCATGGATAAGCGGCGTCAAGTATCAATATGCCTATCGGCTCGCCATCCCAAGAACGGGATTTGCTCTTTATCCTGTAAACAGTCATCGCTCTGCCTCTATATGAATGCGGGTTCCATGAAAAGGTCTCCCTCTTCAAAACGGCTGAGACGGAAGTTGCGTATATCGACAAAGGTACTCTCGCCAAAGAACATCTCCTTCGCGAGCCTTCCGCCGCTCGGACCAAACTGAAGGCCGTGTCCGCTCCATCCGCAGTTCACCCAGAGCCCCTCAACCGGCGTCCAATCTATCACAGCCTGATGATCTGGGGTTACGTCGTATGGACCTGACCATTGATGGACGACTCTGACGCCCTTGAGCGCCGGGATACGCTGCAATACGCTCCTGGTGACGCCCTCCAGAAACTTCGCGCTGTTGCCCGACTCCATCGTCTTGGGTTCATCCGGGTCGTCCCGACCGAAGAAGAAACTTCCGTTCGGGACCTGCTTGAAGTATGCTCCGTCATCCAGACAGAGCGTCATGGGACAGTTGAACGGCTCTATCTGCTCGGTGACCAGCACATTATGTCTCTCCGCTGTAACCGGCAACTCCACTCCCACAGTCGCGGCAAGCAATGTCGACCACGGGCCCGCTGTGAGAAGCACCCTTGGAGCGCTCCATTCCTCGCCGGCAGACTGAACGCCGGTTATCCTTCCATTTGACGCCAGAAGTTTTTCGACAGGAGTATAGGTCAGGATCCTGGCGCCAAGTTTCTCCGCCGCCCTTCCATAAGCCATTGTCAGAGTGTGGGGATTTATATGCCCGTCCTTGGCGCAAAACGCCGCCCCTATCATGCGATCCACGTTGAGATAAGGCCAACGCCGCTTTATTTCCTGCGGGGTAAGGTTCTCTGACGGGATATTCAGGCTTTGCTGCAACGCCACGTTCTTCCTGAGTTGAGTCATGCTCTCCTCTGTATAGGCGACCCAGAGATATCCCCATTGAGTGAACTCGAGATCCAGCTCGCCTCCGAGGTCCTCCTGGAGGGTGGGGAAACACTCGAGGTTATACTTGGCAAGCCGACAGTTTACCTCCGTGCCGAAGTGCTGACGGAGACCGGCCGCGCTTCGCCCGGAGCCGCCGGAGGAGAGGTACTCCTTCTCGAAGAGCACTACATCTACACCGGCTTTCGCGAGGTGATACGCCGCAGACGCCCCGTGCACACCACCGCCGACTATGATTGCATCCGCCGTTTTCTTCAAGTTATGTCCATTTTTGTCGCTGCTCATATGGACGCGCCCTCCTTGCCGTAGGCACAGAGTCCTAGTTTAATGGGCTTAACAGGCGGACGCACTGTCCCAGGATTGATTTTCTCGAGCGGCTCTCCGGTAGCCCTCGCCAGCTCTCTCATTATGATATCGCGACAGCCTCGCCCCTGACATGGCCCCATTCCGATTCGAAGGATCCTCTTCAACTCGTCGAAGTTGCGATATCCCTTGTCGATCCAGGCTCGAATGTCATCCAGAGTAACTTCTTCACAGCGACAGACAACTACATCGTCATCTTTCATCGCTCTCACACCACCTTTATGGCCCTTACGTCGCTCACCTTGTCTATGGGCACAGAGACATGGACAACTCTGGTACGGTCCCTGAGAGGCTCTGCTACGTTTTCGACTTTTCCTTCACAGACAACTTCACCCGTCCTTCCGAGGCACTTCACCGTTTTCCCCTTGGTTGGAAGGGGAAGCATCTCGTAAGGAAGCTTCATCAGCGCCATTCCTTCTCCGAATGTCAGGTCCGCGACAAAACAGGCGAGCCCAGGACACCGCGCCACGCAGAGAGCGCAACCCGTACATTTGTCATAGTTAATAGCCGGCACATCGTTAATATCAGCGAACTCAGTGATAGCCCCGGTCGGACACGAAGTGTTGCATGGATTGCAGGGTATGCGCTGAGGACACTCCACTATCACGAGCCCGCCTTTATGGCTCTTCCAAAGCGCCTCAGGGGGGGACACAGCACCCGGACGCTCCTCTGTCAAAACTCCGCTCTCAAAAATCGCGCTCACCTTCATCTTAAGCGTTTTCCTCCCATCCATCGACAGTTGCGTTCAGCACCCCAGCTCGTATCTTTTCGCCGACCTCTCCGGCGCGCAAATTTTTCAGCCTCACCCAGTATTCGCCAAACATTTCATCCTGAATGTTGAAACCAAGAGCTTTAGCCGCGCCAAGCCCCGCTATACGCCCCTCTATCATTGCGGCGCTTGCCTCCTCTATGCCGCTCACATCGCCCGCCATCCAGATGTCCTCGTTCGATGTCCTCATGCACTTATCCCTCAGCGGCACATGTCCGCAGAGGAACGGTATGTACTTCATTCTGCAGCCCGCCTGCCAGAGGAGTTCGTTTGTGGGGGTGAGGCCGACAGCAAGACAAATCGTGTCGCACTCCACGACCTCAGTCTCGCCAACCTGGTTAAACTTGTCGTCAAGCTCGTAAATCTCGGCCCCTGTCACAACCGTTTCTCCTATCGCCCTCTTTATGGAGTGCCTGAGCAGTATTGGAACACCGAGTCGCCTCACTTTGGCTGCGTGCACCCAATAACCGCCGATGCGAGGCATCGCCTCCAGTATGGCCGCCACCTCTACGCCGGCCTGCATCAGCTGATAGCTGACTATGAGACCGATGTTGCCGGCGCCTATCATGAGGACCCTTTTGCCTGGCACAACACCATAGACGTTCATCAAAGTCTGCACCGCGCCCGCGCCATACACGCCGGGAATATCGTTGTTGGGAAACGGGATGAGCCTCTCCTGCGCTCCGGAGGCTATCACTATTTTTTTCGGGACTATACGAAGATATTCCTCCTCGCCCACCATCGCGGTGACCACTCTCTCCTCCCTATAATATCCGCTTACGGTGGTGTTTAGCATGATCTCGACTCTGTCCTCGCAGTTTGCAATCTCTTCGCGCAAAATTTTTGCTATTTCGAAACCGCGAGTTCCCGCATACTCTTCCTTGCTACCGAAAAATTTATGAGACTGTTTAACTAACTGTCCTCCAAGATGAAGATCTCCCTCAACGATCAGAACATTAGCTCCGGCGCCAGCCGCAGACGCGGCTGCGCTCAAACCCGCCGGACCTCCGCCTACAACCAATACATCCGTCTTAAGCTCCCTCATGATCGGGACGCCTCGTCACACGACAGTTCAACGCGCCCCCGCCCATTCTGAGTTTCCACCTTCATACCTCTCTTGAGCGGAGTTACACAGGTGCGAACGTTCGGCACGCCATCCACCACCATAAAACAAGAGCTGCACTTGCCTATAGCGCAAAAGAAACCACGAGGACGCTTCATCTCAGGCGTATTTCGATAAACTCTCACACCATTTGCGTGAAGAGCCATCGCGATCGGCTCTCCCTCAAATCCTTCCATAGTTTTGCCGTCGAAATTGAAAGAGATCTTTTCACCATGTGAAAAATCCAACACAGGATGCCCGTCGATTAGATCCAAATCCGATCACCTCAAGTCAGAAATTTGTGCTGCAGATTCCTATAAAGAAACAATTAAAAGCCTAGGAAGCGCTGAATAAATCTCCTAACAATAGATCAGCCTTTTCCTAGAGTGATACAACTTCTGCGGTTTTTGTAGTATAGGCCATAATTCATTACATGACAATATTTTGCATTATAACGCACTTCTCCGTTTATTCAAATTAAACAGCATAAGTTAACCAATATATTCATTTTTATTATTTTTCTTCATCAAAACATTCCCAATACTTGTTTTAATTAAATTTTTTATAGTGCTGAGTTATAGTATTTAGGGAACCTCAGATTAACACGACATGATCGCTAATCGCAACGAATGATGAAAAAGTTGAGATTTGACAAATGGAGTGATAGACTTTAGTCAACAATGTTCAAATTATTGATAATGATAGAGAAAAAATCTTATCATGGGAATAGAATGCGATAAGGAAAGATGAAAAAAAATATCGATAAAAAGTATGACAAACTCTTTTACGGCGAACAAGAGGTAGGTTCCATTGATTCTGATGGGCTGATAAGAAGCGTTGGCGGCCAAGACGGCATAAAGCCGATGGTTGACGCCGGGTCCTTTTTGCGTAACGCCTTGCCTGAGGGTGAACGATACGAGAATATGCTGCTTCATTCCCCTTACCCGATTAAGACTGAGGCTGACGCATTGCGAAATCTGGATGAAATTCCCGGAAATTTTTCGATAAACAAACCCGAGCATCGAATATATTCCCCTTTCCCCGATGTGGCTGATGAAATTGTTTTTGCGGAAAACAACCTCTCTTCGGATATGTTCTTCGTCAATTCTGAGGCCAGGTCTACACAGAGGCCCTCTTTTTCCGGCTATCAGGACAAGTTTACCGCAAAGGCGTACTTGAATGGCAGCACGTTGTCTGTAGGACCGGTTAATTCTCGGGGGGAGTTGGGGAATGCTATTGTAAAACCCGGAATCAAGCTGCCGTTCGTTGCTGAAAATGAATTTACGTGCATGAGATTGGCAGGCAAAGTCGGGCTTGACGCGCCGCGCACCTTTTTATTGCAACATCCTGACGACAAACTTTCAGTAAGGCACCTTTGCATAGAGCGTTTTGATTTTCGCAATACCCCGCCGTTGGGCAAAAGGGACATGATGGAATTTGCTTCCTTTATGGGGCTTGATTCGAAAAGCAAATACTCCGCGCAAACGGAAGAGCTTTTTGAAATTGCGGAGAAAAGTCTTGATGAAGTCAATATGAAAAAACTCGCCAAAGCGTATTTTTATGGGGTTTTGATTGGGAATGGAGACATGCACACTAAAAATTTTTCCGTCTTTGTCGAAAATGGCGGTTGTAGCCTGACGCCAATATATGACATGGTAAACACGGAAGTACATGGTTTTCATGACATGCTGGCTCTTCCGATGAACGAGTCTTGTAACCCAAACCCTTCAATGCGCAGCATTGTAGAATTTCTTGAAAGGTATATCAACGGGGAAGAGATGTTTCAAATGGCGCAAGATGTCAGACAGAACCTTCCAGATGTTTTGAATTTGGCTTTCCCGCATGATAACGACAGGTTGGAGTTTATAGACCAGTCGAGGGTAAAATTTCGTCGGAGTCTGGAGGAGAGTATTCTAAAGCGCGTTGAGGAAGTTGGGAAGAGTCTGTAAAATAAAGTGTGTGAAGTCCGTATAATAATAAAAAGAGCCCAGAGGAAATCCCCTGAACCCTTGTTATCTCTGGAGCGGAAAACGGGATTCGAACCCGCGACCCTTGGCTTGGGAAGCCACGAAGAAAATCAATGAAATCGCAGAGCATTTGAATATCGAACTTCCTCTGAACTTATAGTGTCTCTTGAATGGTGGTAAAAACTTTTCCGGG
>JAISRE010000128.1 GCA_031273805.1 Synergistaceae bacterium
CCGCCTATCGCCACCGGAATGGAGAGGTATATGGGCAGATAGAGCCCTATAGCTATCGGCAGCACGGGCAGCCCCAGAATAGCTAACGAAAGTCCCACCGCAGCGCCGGAGATGACCAATATCCACGGCAGGTTCCCGATCATAACGCCCTCGGTGACCATCTTCATCAGCGTGGCCTGAATCGCCGGTATCTCGCGCCCTCCGAAACCCCACGTCGAGTCCAGCAGCTTCAGGATGCCTCCAACCGCAGCGGCTGAAAATATAACGCCGATCAGCTCGCCCAATTGCTGGCTCCTTGGGGTTGCTCCAAGGATATAGCCCGTCTTGAGATCCTGTGACGTGTCTCCGGATATCGTCGCGATAGTGCAGATGACCGCGCCGATGCTCATGACCGACAGCATGCTCCCGTGGTCGGTCTTCCCCATTATTTTGTAGGCGAGCGACGTTATCAGCAGAGTCGCTATCGTCATCCCGGAGACCGGGCTGTTGCTGCTGCCCACTATCCCCACAATGCGCGCGGAGACCGTCGAGAAGAAAAAACCGAACAGGACCACCAATAACGCCTCGAAAGGCCCTATCGGCACGTACGGAAAGACGACGAGAAACACGAGGACAGCCGCAATTCCAAGCAATAAGGAGAGAAATGATATGTCGCGATCCGTCCGCGCTACTGTGCCGCCCTTGCGGGACGCTCTCAGGCTCCGTATCGAATCCACGAATGAATTGAATATCAGCGGGAAGGAGAGGACGAGGCTGTACAGGCCGCCGAAAGTCACCGCGCCCGCGCCGATGTAGCGAAGGTAATTTGCCCATATATCGTCGTGCGTCATCTGAGCCACAGGGACTACGCCTGGAAATATCGCGCCCGCCGACTGCGAGCCGAAAAAATAAATGAGCGGCATTATGCAATACCAGCCGAGCGAAGCCCCCGCTAACATAAGAAACGCTATCCGCGGCCCTATTATAAATCCGACTCCCAGCAACGCGGGAGAGGCGTCCATCCCAATCCCGGAGCCTTTCAGCCCTCTGATGGAGGATGAAATCTCGGGGGGGAAAAGCATGAGCCCCTCCGAGATGAATTCGTAAACGGCGCCAACCCCGACGCCGGCGAAGGTCAATTTGGCCTTTTCACCGCCTCTCTCACCCACTTTTAAAACCTCCGCACACGCCGTACCCTCCGGGAAGATGAGCTCCTCGCTCTCCCTGGTGATCAGGGCGCGCCTCAGAGGTATCATGAAAAACACGCCCAAGATCCCCCCCGCCAAGGAAATGCCGGTTATCATGAGATAGCTCGGCGCTCCCGTCTCCCACTCCTTGCTCCACAGGAAGAGAACGGGCAGGACAAAAATCGCGCTGCCCGCGATGGATTCGCCCGCAGATCCGATCGTCTGGGCCATATTGTTCTCCAATATCGAATCCTTCCTGAATATCACGCGTATCACACCCATCGATATCACAGCCGCCGGTATCGACGCGCTCACGGTCTGTCCTATGCGAAGCCCCAGGTACGCGTTCGCCGCGCCGAAGATGAGCGCCAGGACAACGCCCAGCGCCGTGGAGAATAGTGTGAACTCGGGAATGATTCTGTCCGCCGGAATGAAGGGTTTGGTGTCTTCACTCATTAATGCTCAGCCTCCTATTTTAAATTTGCAACTGGGAATTCCGCAGCTTATTTACAGCGTAGAGTATATTATGATAGGAAGAAATGAACAATATCCTCCCCTTCATGAAGCGGACAAATCGACTATATTACGACAAACAATGGATAATATGTTGACAATCAATATTATATGGAATACCATTCTTACAATTCATAAAAATGAATTAACATAAATAAGGAGGGAACAGCGTGCATGTTTATGAAAAGGTCAAAACCTATATTGATTACAATGGGATAATGCAGGTTGCCGTCGCAGAAGAAGCAGGTACCCCCATCGTTACATTCAACGCGCTCCTCAATGGCGAACGGACAATGTACGCTGAAGATCTGAGGACAATCTGTTACGCCCTGAACATTAGCGCTGCTACCTTCATCGAGTCAAAATCAACATAACTTATCAATATATCATGTCGGTTTATCTACACAGTTTTTATCTTCAAAATCATATATCGAAGTTGGGAGTGTAGTGAACAATGAGAAAAAGTATCAATATCAAATGGGCTTTGCTTTTTGTTTTGTTTATCGCAATAGCGTCAGCCGGCTGCGGCGGTTTCGGTGGCCAGGGTGGGGATGGGACCACGCCTGAGGAGACTGCTACGCCTTTCAACGCACTCGAGGGTGAATGGGATGCAGCAAATGGAGCAATAGTAACAGCAGAACACAATGGCAATACAATACCTATGAGTATGGTGTCCGGGCATGTCAGTATAAGTATTAAAAGCGAAGGGGCCGACGAAGCTATCGTAATCGTATCCAAGAATTACTCTTTATCCAACGTCATAGAGCCCGCTTTCAACATGATATCTGACTCTTCGGAATTTACGGTGATGCGAACAGGCGCCAATACATTTCAGTTCGTAAATGAGACGGAATATACAGCAAATATAGAAGTACGCACTGGAGACAACACCACTCTTCACGTCAGCGAGAAAGGTCCAGTTATATTCAATGGTGAAACGTACAACTTGAATATCGAATACAACCTTTTGAAGAACATTGTACCTGAGCCTGAGCCTGAGCCCGAACCTGAGCCTACGCCCTTAAATACACTCGAGGGCGTATGGGATACAGTCAGTGGAGCAATAGGAACCGCTGTACACAATGGCGAGACAATACTCTTAAGGATGGAGGACGGGAGGATCATTATAAGACGTAAAGACGAAGCAGGAGGAGCCGATCAGGCTAACTTCAACGTACAGAGGGATTATGTGTTATCCAACACCGTAGACTCTCCTTTCAACATGATATATGACTTTTCGGTATGTACTGTGAGACGAACAGGAACCAACACATTTGAGACCGTCGACGAGACGACGGGATATACAATGAATATTGAAGTATTCACTAGAGAGAACACCACTCTTCACGTCAGCGAGAAAGGTCCATTTATATTCAATGATGAAACGTACATCTTGAATATCGAATACGACCTTTTGAAGAACAATGAGCCTGAACCTGAGCCTGAACCTGACCCTGACCCTATGCCCTTCAATACACTCGAGGGCGTATGGGGTGCAGCCAGGGGAGCAACAATAGGAACCGCTACTGCACCCAATGGCGTGAGCATACCCCTAAGGTTGGTGTCCGGGAGTACCCGTATAAGCCTTCGTGATACAGGGTCCAACTCAGCTAACGCCATCGTATACAAGGATTATTCGGTGGTATCCACCAACACCTATGATACCGCTCCTTTCGACAGGATATCTGACTTTTTGGCGCCTACGATATGGCGAATAGATGGCAATGCATTCCAGTTTGTCAGCGAGACTGGATATATAATAGATATAGAAGTAAGCACAAGCACTATAGACGGCACTACTCTTCACGTTATTGAGAGAGGTCCATTTACATTCAATGGCGAAACGTACAGATTGGATATCAGATACGACCTCTTGAAGAGCGTTGGGCAGGAATCGCCCGCTATGCCCTTAAACGTACTCAATGGTGAATGGGGTGCAGTCCCTGGAGGAATAGGAACCGCTACTAGAGCCAATGGCGATAAAATAAACCTAACAATGATGTCCGGGGATTTCATTGCAGAGATGGCATATGGAGGGGCTGACGAAGCTATCTTCAACTTAACCAGGGATTATTCGTTAAATTCTCCTTTCGGCAGTATATCTGAACATTTGCTATATACGCGGGTGAATCGAATAGGCGATAATACATTTCGGTTCGTCACCAATGAGGGATATAGCATAACAATGGAAGTAGTCACTGGAATACTCGCTGATGACAACATTACTCTTCACGTTATTGAGGAAGGTCCATTCACATTAAATGGTGAAACGTACAGATTGGATATCGGATATGACCTTGTGAGGAAAGTACTACAACCCTAAAAATCATTGAACCCATAATGTCGGGCAGGCTATGGAGTCTCCATAGCCTGCCCGACATTTGTTATATTAAGATTTTCTACAGGCCGAAGAGCTCGCCGGCTGCTGCGGTCTTCACGCCATGCTTCTCGAAAACCCCTATGGCTCGATCATTGTCCTCGACCCTGAATACGACATATGCGTCGTCCTTATTTCTGGTGATAAAGGCGTATGCGTATTCGACGCTTATATTCGCGTCGGCGAGGATGCCCAGCACCTTGGCCAGGCTTCCCGGCACATCCGCTAGGGATACGGCCAGCACCTGCGTCACTGAAACGATGCACCCTTTGGCCCGCAGTATTTCAAGCGCGTGAGAGGGGTTGTCGACTATGAGGCGCAGTACCCCAAAGTCAGTGGTATCAGCGATGGACATGGCGCGCAGGTCCACCCCGGCGTCGCCGAGTATCCCTGTCACCTCAGCCAGGCGTCCAAGGTTGTTTTCGACAAATACGGAAATCTGATCAATCGTCATCTCCACGACCTCCAGTTAAATTTTGCGGTTATCGATGATACGGACGGCCTTGCCCTCGCTCCTGGCTATGCTGCGCGGCGCCGTCAGCGTCACCTTCGGCGATATGCCAAGCATGGTGCGGAGAGCGGCGACAAGCTCTTTTTCTCTCGTGGAAATCTGCTTCACGGTATCCGAGAACATTTCGGGCGTCATCTCGACCTGAACCTCGAATGTGTCCATGTGGTTCACCCTGTCTAAGATTATACGATAATTCGGCGTCATGCCGCTGCTTAAAAGCACCGTTTCGATCTGTGACGGGAAGACATTGACGCCCCTGATGATCAACATGTCGTCGCTGCGCCCCATTGGCTTGGTCATCTTGATAAACGTTCTCCCGCAGGAGCACTCCTTGCGAGTGAGCACGCATATGTCGCGGGTCCTGTAGCGTATCAGGGGGAAGGCCTCCTTGCTTATGCATGTGAACACAAGCTCGCCCTTCTCCCCCTCAGGCAGGACTTTCCCCGTATCCGGGTCGATGATCTCCGCTATGAAGTGATCCTCGTTGATGTGCATTCCTGTCTGCTCCGAGCATTCGAACGATACGCCGGGACCCGATATCTCAGTCAATCCATAGATATCATAGGCCTTGATGCGCATGTTCTTCTCGATATCGCGACGCATCTCCTCACTCCAGGCCTCGGCCCCGAAGATGCCTGCCTTCAGCTTGATCTTATCCTGAAGCCCCATGCCGATTATCGTCTCCGCCAGATAGGCCGCGTAGGATGGGGTGCAGCAGAGTATGGTGGATTCTAAGTCCACCATGAACTGTATCTGTCTCTCCGTGTTGCCGGAGGACATCGGCAGGGTCATGGAACCGACCTTATGCGAGCCTCCGTTCAGCCCCGGGCCGCCGGTGAAAAGACCGTAGCCGTAGCTGACGTGCACAACGTCGTCCTTACCGCCGCCAGCGGCTACTATTGCCCTGGCGCAGCACTCGTCCCATAGATCTATGTCGTTCTGGGTGTAAAACGCAACCACTCGTTTGCCGGTTGTGCCGCTTGTGGACTGGATGCGGACAACATCTGAAAGGGGTTTTGCCAGGAGCCCGTAAGGATACGCGTCCCTCAAATCGTCCTTGGTGAGAAATGGCAGCTTGTGCAGGTCGTCGACTGACCTTATGTCTGCCGGCGCCACACCGCTCTTATCCATTAAATTTTTGTAATATTCGACATTCTCATAAACATGCTTTACCGTCTTCGCCAGTCTCTCTGACTGGAGTGTCCTCAATATCTCCTGTGAAGCGCATTCCATCTCCGGATGATAATAACTCACAGTTTCCCCACCTTTATGGATTATTTTGATGAACTATTTTGTATTTGGGCGAACATCCAGCAAATACGCGCATACCAGGCGCGCGCCTCATGAACCGCTGTCGTCGATCACCTCCCAGCGAGGGGATTCTATCAAATCTTTTATCCCCTCCCGGTACGCTTCGAGGCTCTCCAATGAGCTGTCAATCTCGAGTGTGGAACGGCTTCCGTCGGCCCGATATATCTTATTCCACCAACTCACGGCTTTTAACCTCGGATAGCGTCCGGAATTTATGAGGCGCAGTGCGTCTTCAATCCAAGAGGCCTTATCGATGCCCTCCGAAACGCCGAATTCAAGAAGCGCAATGGGTTTCAACGCAGAGATTGAAGTCATTCCGGGATAATTTTTTCTCATTATATTCTCGAGCGGTTTGGCTTCTCCGCCTCTCAGCCGACCGTAAGCGCTTAACCCAATCCAATCCACCCACTCATCACCGGGATAATACCAGCGGGCTGAGTTCCAGGGCTCATTTGGAGCGGCTTCGGATGATATATGAAAGACCCACGTTACGTCGAGCGCGCCTGCGGCCCGAAAGATTTCAACGATATGCCGGTACGCGTCCCGAAAGCGCTCAGGCCCGTCCGGGACTCCTCGTTCTCCGTACTCATCCGCAGAACGACCGTTCCATACCCCGCTCCAGGGGAACCATGAGCCATTTGCCTCCGGCCCGAACTCGACCATTATGGGAAATCCCAGATCCCTGGCGGATTTGGCGTAACTATTTATCTCGCGGTCGAAGTCACCGTTCAATATGCGCTCGAGCGTGTATCGTTTCTCCGGTATCCCCTGCCTGAGTTCGCTCCACGGCATTATGCCGACAAGGGGTATAACGCCGGAATCAGCAAGCGCCATGCATGACTCGGACGGGAATTTTATTCCATCGTCCCAATGTGAGGAGATATAAGCCCAGACAATTTTTTTTCGTGCAGAATCAGTGAAGGCGGATACGCGGTCCGCCGTCGCCAGATCGTCCCTGACGCCGAAATCAGGATGGGCTGAGTGATACACTCCGTTCTCCGGAGGCAGCAGCTTCACTCCCGCGCGCGCCGGGACTGCCGCCGTGAATATCGCGAATATAAAAAAGATGAAAATTCGCGCACTTATCCCAGCCCGCACTGTTACCCCTCCTGTCTGCGACGCCTTTTATTCCGTATCATGAAACCTACATACAGCGCCACCACCGCGGCGCAGAAGACGATAAGGCACGCCGTGATTTTATTCAGTCCGCTGTACATCGCCTCGCCGACCCCTCCGATACAGTAACCCAGGACTGTCAGAGCGATAACCCATATTCCGCTGCCCAGGGCAGTGTAAAAGCAGAACTTCGTCAGGTTCATGCGCGCAATCCCGGCGGGCAGGGAGACATACTGCCTGATGACCGGAAGCAGGCGCGCGGTGAATGTGCTGATATGGCCGTGTCGGTCAAAAAAACGCTCTGCCTTGTCCAACGTCTCCGAAGAGACGAAGAAATATTTCCCATAGCGGTCAAAAAATTTTCTCCCCCACTTAAACGCGATGTAATAGTTGAAGAGAGCTCCAAGGAGGCTCCCAACTATTCCGCACATGACCACCGCGACTGGGTTCATCAACCCCCTGCTCGCAAGATAACCCGCAGGAGGTATCACCACTTCGCTCGGAAACGGAAAGAATGACGACTCCAGGAACATCAGCGCCACGATGCCTGGATACCCCATTGCTCCGACAACATCGGTTATCCACGTTACAAGAGCGTGAAACGCGCTGATCAGCAAGCTCACCTGATTTCAAACCCCCTCTCGCCGTCCAGCGGGAACTCCTCTGTTATCTCAACATTTCTTACATATGCCTGGGGCGAACCCAAGTGGCACCAGTCCTCCATCTCATCTACCAGACAGGCTTCACCTTGAAAAACCAGTTCAACCGCGCCATCAGGCAGATTGCGCACCCACCCGGACAGACCAAGTTCGTCGGCCCTTGACTTCGCGAACCACCTGAAACCCACGCCCTGCACTCTTCCAGAGACAACCGCGTGCCGCCTGCATAAATTTTTTCTCTCAACCATGAACCCCTTCACCCCTAACAAATGATAATACGCAGATGTTAAGATATCACAAGTTGAGATTCCACACGCCCCTCGTTATGAAAAAACATACTTCACAAAAAAACCGGGGCCAAAATTTCGGACCCCGGCGTCACTCTTAAGTTTGTGCTGTTGTTACGACCCTTTGAAACCTGATCTTTAAAGGGCTTGACTCTTCAGCACAGACCCCGGTGAAGCGGGATCCGTGCCGGTAAAGGAGAACCGCGCGACATGACAGTAAAGCGTTTTTCTGCGAGCCATGCCCAAGATCCCTCCTTCAGTAATATTGCTGAGTTTATGTCGCCTAATTCTATACATTTTCTTACTTATTTGTCAAGAGTCACATTTTCCTCCCCGACAGCCGACATATCAAATTCTCCCGCTTCATATGTTCCCGTATACCCCTCGAAGCGTTCAGCCCACGTCTTATGTGTTTTTTGGGCTTTCCTGATAACTATCTCGTCCTGTCGCACGACAATCTGCACTTTGTCGTTTTCTTTCAGATTTGCTGTGCTGAGGATGGTTTTGGGTAAACGGACAGCGTTGCTGTTTCCCCATTTTTGTATCGTGCCTTCCATGACAGCCCCTCCTTGTTTCTACTTTGTAGAAACATTATGATTTCATTGCCGCAACTGTCAACCCCATGAGGGAAGAACCATCAGGTTTACGCCATCCTTATTTTTTCGGTGGCTGCGTTGTTTTCTCCTCGAGAATTTTCAGAGCCCTGCTTCCCTTAAGACTCTTGTTACGCCTGGCGTGGTCCAGGGCGTTCTTTCCATCCGAGTCCCTCGCGTTAACGTCGGCGCCTGCGTCCAACAGAACCAGCAGAACCTCCGGGTTCTGGGTTTTCTCCGCTGCGAGCATCAACGCGGTCATTTTCGAGCTGTTCGCCGCGTTTACATCCGCTCCGGCATCTATCAGAACGCGCAGAACTTCCGGGTTCGAGTTGTACGAAGCGGCGCCTCTCGTCAACGGCGTATCGTTATATTCATCCCTCGCGTTTACGTTAGCGCCGGCTTCGATCAGTACGCGCAGAACGTCTGGGTTCGGGTTACTCGATGCGGCCTGAGCAAGAGGAGTCATTTCAAGCCCGTCCCTCGCGTTTACGTTAGCGCCCGCTTCGATCAGTACGCGCAAAACCTCGGCGTTCTCGTTGCGCGAAGCGGCGAACCCCAACGGAGTGTTTTTGTGTTCGTCCGCCGCGTTTACATCCGCTCCGGCATCTATCAGGACGCGCAGAACGTCCGGGTTCGGGTTGCCCACTGCGGCTTTACTAAGCGGAGTCATTCCAAAATCGTCCGTTGCGTTTACAATCGCGCCGGCTTCGGTCAAAACGCGCGAAACCTCCGGGTTCGGGTTGCCCGCCGCGTACATCAGCGGGGTCTGATAGAGCTCCTCGCCAAGCGCGTTCACATCCGCTCCGGCTTCGATCAGGACGCGCAAAACATTCGGGTTGGGGTTGCCCGCCGCGTACATCAACGGGGTCTTCCCGGGGATCTTAGAGTCCGCCCAATCCGTCATGTCATAGGCGTTTACAGCGGCCCCCGACTCTATAAGGACGCTCAGAACATCCTCGTTTGGGTTGCCGGAGGCGGCGTACATCAGCGGGGTCGTATTGTCGTGGTTTCCCGCGTTTACGTCCGCTCCAGAGGCGATAAGGACGCGCAAAACATCCGGGTCCCTGTTTTCCCTCGCCGCATACATCAGCGGAGTCTCCCAGCGGTCGTCGCAAGCGTTGGCGAAAGCGCCCTCACGTATGAGGTTTTTCACGTCGTCAGATGTCGCGCCGCCTGCTCTTTCCAGCAGGGACTCCGTGGCTTTTTCGGAAAATTTTGGGCCATCCGAGGGATGTCTAGCCGCGTAAGCCTCCTTTAACTCGTCATAGGCCGAGGAGGCTCTGATACGCTCGTTTCGTCTGGCCGCGTCAAGAATCTGCAGCGTGACCTCCGCTCCATGCTTCAGAAGAAGCGATATCACTTTCGGATTTTCGTTATATTCCGCCGCCAGTCTCAACGGCGTCCAACCTCCATAGCCCTTCGCGCCAATATCGGCGCCGGACTCCAGCAGCGTCAGAACAACGTCCTGATTTTGATTGTACCTCGCGGCAAGCATTAACGGAGTCAACCTAATATTGTTTTTCGCGTTTACAACGGCCCCAGCCTCGATCAAAACGCGCAGGACCTCGTGGTTCGGGTTGCCCGATGCGGCAAGCATCAATGGAGTCCACCCCGTGGTTACTATCATATCGATGTATCTTTCGGCTTCAGCGTTGACGTTTGCCCCGGATTCGATCAGGACGCGCAGAACATCCGGGTTCGAATTCTTTCCGGCGGCCCAGAACAACGGAGTCCATCCATCCATGAATGCAGGCCAGTCCAGTCCTTTGTCGTCCGCGTCGATATCGGCGCCAGCCGCAATCAAAACGCGAAGGACTTCAGGATTTGGATTGCGCTCTGCGGCGTATGACAACGGGGACCTGTGCTCCTGGCTGTTTTGGGCGTTCACACCGGCTCCGGCACTTATCAGGACGCGCGCGACATCAGGGTTCACGTCGCCTGAAGCGGCGAGCATCAGAGGGGTCATGCCCGCGCCGTCTTCAATATTCACATCGGCGCCGTCGTCGACAAGGCGCTTTATCTCTTCCGGAGACCCGCCCTCGGCGGTTTTCAGCAGGGCGCCGACGACGCGCGCGTCTATTTTCACCGCAGGCGATTCGGACGCGCGCGTCGTCGGCGGAGCGCAGAGGAGGACAAAAAACCACCCGAGCATGAACCAAATATATTTAGGGAAACGCTGATTGAATAACCTTCGGTCTGCAATGTGCGTCTTCATTTTCGTCACTATAAACACCTCTCCATAATCTGGATGATCGCTGATGCCTGTGTCCTCCTGATCGGCGACGATCTCTTTTAGGGAATCACTGATTTAATGTTCTTCGAGCGAAATGGAGCGTAGGCGCCCATTGCAGCCGAAGATTATTAAATCAGTGGTTCCTTAGGGAATCGCTGATTAAATGTTCTTCGAGCGAAATGGAGTGGATTCGTTCTCCGTCGAAACGGTTGTCGCGAAAATGGCCGCAGGCGTAGCATAGCTACGTTGAGGACCATTTTTG
>JAISRE010000021.1 GCA_031273805.1 Synergistaceae bacterium
CGGGGGGATTCAATCGTCACGTTGCTTCCGTGAAACAGCTCCATAATACCGCACCTTCCATTTATTTTCCAACGCCCGCCTGAATCTCAGATTGCGGCAATGGCGGCAAATCTGTTTCAATGGCGTGGATAGGATTGCCTTTGAGGCGCTTCCGGTCCAAAGCCTTCACCGCCTGTAGTTTATTTTCGGGTGCTAAATGGGAGTACTTCAGCGTCATTTTCATATCCGAGTGTCCCATCAATTCACGCACGGTATTTCAAAGAAGATTATAATGGCATTATTATATGCACATATAATGGAGGTACTTGAGGATGGGTTATAATTCTTTTGAGGAAGAACTCGATCTATACGCATTGAGCTTTACGAATGGAGCTTGACCGGATAACTCCCGAAAGAAAAATGGTAGAATGATTAAAGAACGCGCAAAGAGGAATAAGACGATTATCATGGCGCCTGACGAAATGGCGGTATACGCAAGTTGCTGCTCGCGCTTGACGGCATCTGTTGCGGCATATAATGACATTCTCGATACCGTCATTCAAGATGACGCGTTACGGACGCTAAAGCTGTTTCCTGATGCTTTTGTGGACTTGTTAATCGTTGACCCGCCTTATAACCTCGACAAAGCCTTTGGGAGTACTACGTTCAAACGAATGAGCAGTGATGACTATCGTTCGTTCACAGAACGATGGATTGAAGCTGTAAAGCACACGCTCAAAGCAACAGCGTCTGTTTACATTTGCTGTGACTGGCGGACGAGTATGATAATAGGCGATATCTTAGGAAAGTATTTTACGATACAAAACCGTATAACTTGGCAACGCGAAAAGGGACGCGGGGCAATGCATAATTGGAAAAACTCTATGGAGGACATCTGGTTTACAACGGTGTCTGACCGCTATACATTTAATGTTGATGACGTAAAAATGCGTCGCAGAGTTATCGCTCCGTACAAGGCAGAGGGTAAACCAAAGGACTGGACAGAAACGGAGGCCGGAAACTTCCGTGACACGTTCCCGTCAAACTTTTGGGATGATATTTCGATTCCATATTGGTCAATGTCTGAAAATACTGACCACCCAACACAAAAACCGGAAAAACTCATAGCAAAATTGGTGTTGGCAAGTTCTAACCCAGGCGATGTAATCCTTGACCCATTCTTGGGTTCAGGCACAACAGCAGTTGTTGCCAAAAAGTTAGATCGGCGCTTCGTGGGAATCGAGTGTGAAGCCGCCTACTGCGCTTACGCTCAAAAGCGATTGAAAATGGCTGATGACAACCCGGAAATCCAAGGATATACGGACGGCGTGTTCTGGGAGCGCAACACTTTAGCCTTGCAGCAGAAAGTTGTGAAACAAGAGTCTCAGAAAAATGTAAAGAACTTATCACACAGATGACACTCGACATCTATTCTGACACAGAGGGCCTTCAAAAAAACGCCCCGGCGCTAACGCGAACCGGGGCGTTTTTTGTTTTTATTTTTGGTTTTACCGCGAGCCGCCTTTTCTCGGACGCAGGGGCTCGTCTCTCTTTGCCTCGCTTAATTTCGCCAATGCCTCGACCTTTTCGGCCTTCAGTTCGTCAGGAAGTTCAAGGCGCGAGTGGAGCTGATCATAGAGTAATTTCCAGACTCCTACGCCCTGACTCTCGCTAAGGTGCTCCGAGACCATCTCGACTACGGTATCCTCCAATGGACCATACGCTCGTTTCTTCTCCTCGCCTAATGGATTGCGCGCGGTCTTCAGCATATCCTTCCACAGTTTGGAGAACATCACGCCTTCGAACTGCTTGCAAGTCTCCTCCAACGCGAGCTCCTGCTTGCGATACTCGTCGAGAGTCACTCCGCCGCCTGCGCTGTTCTGTCCTAATCCGGCAACAGTCACCTTAAATCCTACCCTTTACTGTATCACAAGAGTACCGTGCAGAGCTCCCGCCTGATCCATAGCCTGAAGTACCGCTATCAGGTCACGCGGCGAAGCGCCTACGGCGTTCATGGCGTTGGCCAGATCCTCGACGGTGGATGTCGAGGGAAGTTCCACCAGTTGCGGCTTGCCCTCGTCCGTCTGTATATCGGTGCGCGGCGTCACGGCGGTTCTGCCCCCTGATAACGGCCCAGGCTGACTTACCTGCGGTCTCTCCGTGACTTTAACAGTCAGGCTGCCATGCGCGACAGCCACATTGCCTATCTTTACGCTGCCGCCCATTACTATCGTGCCTGTACGCTCATTGACCACCACTCTGGCCACAGCGTCGGGCCTCACGGTCATATTCTCCACCGAGGCTATAAAAGCGGTTGGAGAGTTGATGTAGTTTGGCGGCAGGTTGATGGATATTCTCCCCGCGTCCACCGCATGGGCTATGTTGCCGAACTTTTCATTGAGCGCGCTCGCCACCCGCTGAGCGGTAGTAAAATCGGATTGACGGAGCAATAGGTTGATATTGCCGTTGCCGGCGTAGTTCATGTCGACTCCCTGCTCGACTATTGCTCCGCTCGGTATGCGCCCGACCGTCACCACATTTTTCTTGGAGGAGCCTCCTGACCCGCTTTCCGACCAACCACCGATCGTGAGCGGCCCCTGGGCGACAGCGTACACTCTGCCGTTGGCGGCTCGGAGCGGAGTCTGGAGCAGCACCCCGCCCTCCAGGCTCTTGGCGTCGCCCATTGCGCTGACCAAAACATCAGTGTTCTGTCCGGGCGTCAGGAATGGGGAGAGCTGACAGGTCACAGTCACTACTGCGGCATTCTTGCTCTTTATCTGCCTTGGGTCCATCGTCACCCCGAACTGCTCAGTCATATTGGACATCATCTGCATCGCCATCGGCCCTTTGTCGCCCGTCCCCTGGAGCCCTACGACGAGGCCCATGCCGACCAGTTGGTTCTCCCTCACGCCTTCGATGGTGGCGAGGTCCTTCAGGCGCACCATCGGCTGTACTGCGGCATTTGCATGGAAACTCACGGACTCCGCAAACACAGCCAGGAACAGGATTAAGACTCTCGTTATTATTTTTTTTACATTGTCGTTCATAATATAGTCTCCTCCGGCAAGGACTAGAATATAGCCTGTAAAATCTGATTGATGAGCCCGGGGCGCTGCGTGCGGGAGATGATACCCTTTCCCGTGACTATCACCTCTGAGTTTGCCACCTTTGAACTCTCCACGGTATTGTTGTGGGCAACATCCTGAGGCCTTACAACCCCGCTAAACGTCACATTCATCTTCTCCGCGCCGGAGACCATCGCCTTTTCACCCTGAATGACCATGTTACCATTGGGCATAACGTCGATAACAAGACAACTGATCTGCGTGTTTATGGTCTTAGTCCTCTCCACCTTAGTGTTGCTGCTCATGCTGGATGCCGAGCCGAAACCAAATGCCTTGATTATGGCTAGTATCCCTGTGCCGGAATTTATGTTTTCATCAGTGGTCTTGTTGGAGCTGGTCTTCCCCTCGTCCTTATCGCTCAAAGTCTCCGATACCCTTACCATCAGAATATCCCCTATGGCTGAGGCCTTCCTGTCGGAGAAGAGGCTCGCTCCCTCGCTCCACAGTGAAGCTGCCGCAGCAGGGGATGCCATAGCGGCCATTACTGCTCCAAATATCAACAACGCGCAAACTTCTTTTCTTATTCTCACTCGGGTTCCCTCCCTTATACACTGTCAATCTATTTCGACTCTTCCTACGTCAATCACTCGACCCATTACAATCTTTTTGCTGGATAAATTCTTGACTTTGATTATGTCCCCTACGTCGCCCTGCTGCATCGCGATGCCATTTACCTCTACCCCAAGACCGTTCACGCGCGCCACCACGGTAACAGAGCTGCCCGCTCTGACGAAATTCGCCCTCAACACATCGGAGGCGGTTATAGGCGTGCCGGCGTTGACTGGTTTCCTTACCTCCGCGTTGCGCAGCTGATCCACTGCCCAGAGGTTAGTCACATTCATCGTTACTGTATCTATGCGCTCCCGCAATACGGAGAGATCGAGAGGAGAACCCTTCACGAGAGGCTTGAGAGAGAAAACAACCGGCTGATACCAGCGCAGCTTCACCTGCTTGTTGAAGCCGCGTCCGTCCGAGTCCACCAGTTTGACCGCCAGAGAGCGAGAACCGGGCAAAACTCTCGGCGGCAGAGAGTATGTCTCGTAACCCTCCATTATATCGGCCCAACTCAGCTTGCCGTCACCTACCTCTATCCGCCACTTCCATGCAGTCATCTCCCTCAGTTCCGCCGCTATCTCCGGCTCAGATATGACCCGCACCATCTCCGGCATTCTTATGGTCACTGTTCTGCCGGAGAGCCCGGAGGCGCCAAGAGCGTCAACAACATCCTTTGTGGAAAACGATCCGGAGTGTTTTATCACTGCCATAGACGCCGTTGATGTTATATCCCTGCCTCCTTCGAGAAGGGCATACTCCCCCAGATAGAACCAGCCATCCCTCGCCTCTACGACCGGCGGCAGCACGACAGTGAGCTCCGACGCGCGCAGAGCGTCTGGGGACATTACGACCAGCTTAACCAGGATAACCGCCAGAATGAGAGTTCGCATGCCCGCTTTCATGAGCTTACACCGAATTCGCCGTTAACGCCTCAGATTATTGGCTATTCTCAAAAGTTCGTCCGCTGTGGTAATGGTCTTCGAGTTCGCCTCATACGCGCGCTGCGCCACTATCATCTCGACCATCTCCTCGACAACCTGCACATTGGACATTTCTATGGTATTCTGCTCCACTGTGCCATAACCGGCATCGCCTGGATTACCGATGATAGCCTCGCCGCTTGCCGCGCTCTCTATGAAGAGGTTTCCTCCAATGGCGCGCAGTCCCGCCGGATTTATAAACTTTGCCAGCTCTATCTGGCCAATCTCCTCAAACACCGTTTCACCCTCAGGCGTTACGGATATTGTGCCAGTCTTGCTCACTGTCAACTGACTCGAACCCTCCGGCACTATAACCGCAGGCTCCAGAAGATAGCCGTCGTGCGAGACGATCTGCCCGTTAGCGTCTATCTTCCAGTTGCTGTCGCGCGTATACGCTATTGTGCCGTCCGACATCGTGACCTGGAAGAAACCGTCGCCTTCGATCGCCAGGTCCGTCGGATTGCCGGTCGTCTGCAAAGGACCCTGGTCAAACATCCTGGTCGTGCCCACTACCCTTGTGCCAAGACCGACCTGAATGCCTGTCGGAATCATCGAATCCGGCTCCACCGGCCCCCCGGGCTCACGGTTGATCTGATAGATCAAATCCTGAAAGTCCGCTCTGATTTTTTTAAATCCAGACGTATTTACGTTCGCGAGATCGTTCGCAACTACGTCCAAGTGAGTCTGCTGTGCTATCATTCCGCTTGCCCCGGACCAAAGAGAACGCAACATTCAATATACCTCCTGTGTCATATCGTCAAAATTTATGTCGGCCTTCCGACAGATGTGTACAGCCTGCCGGAGAGCTCGTCCTGAATAGTTATCGCACGACCGGCTGCCTCGTAAGCCCTGTTGGCCTCTATCATTCTCACCATCTCCAGCACAATCTGCACGTTGGAACGCTCGAGCGCCCCGCCGACCACGGCAGGCGCCTCCACAGCCTGCGGCTCTCCTGATTCCGGAGTTTCGCTGAGAAGTGATTTGCCCTCTTGATGAAGATATGTGGGATTTTCGAACACTACCACCTGAAGCTGATCCACCGCCTCGTTGTCGGCGTAGACCTGCCCATTTTCGCCCACGAAGAAGCTCACTGCCTCTCCAAGCGCTATCCTTCCCCCGTTGCCAAGGACGAACTCGCCTTCATGAGTCATGAGCTCGCCGGCCGGCCCCTTCTGAAAATTCCCGGCGCGAGTGTAGAATGTATTGCCGTTTCCATCCTCGACGACAAAGAATCCCTCGCCGTTTATCATTACATCCAATGGGTTATCGGTGAACTGTACGCTGCCAGGATCGGTCGACATCGTGGTCTCGCTCAGAACGTTAGTAATGGACATGGTCCCTATTGAAGTGCGTCCCTTGACGTAGGGGAAAAACTTGCGATTGCCCAGCTCCTCGTTAAGCGCCTCGTCAACTACCGTATAGCGCTCAACCCTGTCCACAAGGACCTCCGGGAAGGATTTGTTTACCGCGACTCGGCCACGGAATCCAGCGGTATCGACATTTGCCAGATTATTGCCGACGACATCGAGCATTTTCTCCTGAACAAGCATTGCGGACATTCCCGCGTAAATACCTCTGAACATTACTTCGCCTCCCGGAATATCTCAAAAACTCGAGCGGGAGGCAATTTCGTCAGCGCCGCCTGCCGCCCCTTCTTATCGCTGATAGTACTGTGCCGGACTCCCTGAACTTGTCCAGCGTCTGGAGAGTTTTACCCGTACCCAGAACAACGCACTCCATTGGTGAATCAGCTACGATAGTGTCTATTTCCGTCTGCTGCGTCACCAGCTCCGGCAAACCCCGAAGCAGAGCGCCTCCTCCCGTGAGTATAATTCCCCTGTCAATAATATCGGCTGCAAGTTCCGGCGGCGTTAGCTCAAGTACCCTCCGAATTCCATGAATTATCATTCCGATGGACTCATCTATTGCCTTCGACACATCTACGCTGGTAATGGTCACCTGCCTCGGCAGCCCGTGAATCAGGTCTCTGCCGCGTATATCCATGGAGAGCTCCCCGTCCAGCGGGAAACATGTGCCGATGCGAACCTTCAGGTCCTCCGCCGTCTGCTCTCCGATGGCCAGATTGAATTGCTTTCTGACGTAACGCATGATGGCCTCGTCGAACTTGTCTCCTCCGACACGCAAAGACTCGGAGACCACTATCCCGCCGAGTGATATGACAGCCACGTCAGTCGTGCCTCCTCCAATATCGACCACGAGATTGCCGCGAGGTTCCGCTATCTCCAACCCGGCCCCTATCGCGGCGGACATGGGCTCCTCGATGAGATACGCCTCCTTGGCGCCCACCTCGAGCGCCGCCTCGAGGACGGCGCGGCGCTCCACATCGGTAGCCCCAGAGGGAACGCAGATCATCACCCTGTGACGCATTATTCTCTCAAATCCGCTGGTTACCTTTTTGATAAACAGGCGCAGCATTACCTCGGTCATCGTGTAGTCCGCGATGACCCCATCCTTCAGCGGACGAACCGCCACGATATTTCCGGGGACTCTTCCGATCATCAGCTTGGCGTCGTCGCCGACCGCCAGGATCTTTCCGCTGTTCTGATCCATTGCGACGACTGAGGGCTCCCGCAGGACGACCCCCTTATCCTTTATAAAAATCAGAACCGTAGCGGTCCCCAGATCTATCCCTATATCCTTTCCCCACACAGGGCAACACCTCTCTAAAGACGAAATGCCTGAGCATTTACGCATGTCGATTATGAATTATATACGATAAAGGCCAATTCGCGGCATACTCGGGCGCATGAGAAATCAAAAAAAGCCGGGCGTCACTCCCCCGGCTTAAACTGCTATGCGCTATTTCAGAAGAGAAAAATCTCCGATCGAATCAAAAAGAGCCCTGCACCTCGATAATAGCTCCACCCTGCCGACCCTGATCTCAGGGTCCGGATCCATGACCATAACCCCGTCGAAGAAGCCGGAGATAACTCCGCTCAACTCTGAGAGCGCCTCGCAGACGGCCTTCCAGTCACAGTTCAGCAGGGCGTCCGTCACCAGCGGGCTCTGGCGGTCCAGCGCTGATTTTAGGTTTTGCTCAGGAAGCGTCGCAAGGGATGATGCCGGTTTTAGAGCTAAGAGTTCACTCTCCGGAATTTTATTCAATATATTGTTTACGCGCACAGCAGAGAGAACCAGAGAGACAAACCACTCCTCGCCGCTCACCTCATCGAACGAGTCCAGCATCCTGAGCGCCTGAAGCGGTCTGTTCCACATCGAGGAGACCACAAGGCTTGTAGTGCCGTGGGCGTGGCCTCGCTCCCGGAGCTGATTGTGCAGCCTCTGCCTGTAAAACTCCCTGACGGACTCCATAGTTGCGTCGTCTGCCGCGAGATTTTCCGCAGCCTTGCCGAACAGGTCGCCCATGTCGATGTCAAGCGCCAGCCCCCACAGAATTTCATTTATCCCGCGCGCCGCCCGGCGCAGCCCGTACGGGTCCTGTGAGCCCGACGGGGACATGCCGATCTTGTGTATTCCAATAATCGAGTCGACCCGGTCGCATATGCCTAGCACCGCGCCGACGCGGCCCTTGGGGATCTGGTCGCCTGCAAATCTTGGCAGGTACTGCTCAAAGAGGGCATCGCTCACCTCTGCGCTCTCCCCCTCCCTCTTGGCGTACTCGCGCCCCATGACTCCCTGAACCTCAGGGAACTCAAACACCATCCCAGTGACCAGGTCGGTCTTGGCGAGCACAGAGGCCCTGTCCACAGGTTTCGCTATATCCTCCATATCGAACGCCTTCACCAGCCACCCGGCAAGCGCTCTGACTCGTTCGGACTTGTCGTATATCGAACCCAGCCGCTCCTGATATAAAACTTTTTTAAGCTGAGGCAGCCGTGACTCCAGTGCGCGCGTCCGATCCTCTCTCCAGAAGAATGCGGCGTCATACAGCCTGGCGCGCAGAACGCGCTCGTTGCCTCCGCGCACGACATTCATGTCGCGCGCCCTGTTGTTGCTGACGCCGATGAATCTGGCCATGAGCCTGCCGTCCTTATCCCTCACGGGGAAGTAACGCTGATTTTTTTTCATCGTGGCGATCAGCACCTCCTCCGGGATGTCGAGAAACTCGTCCTCGAACGACCCGCAGAAGGGCACAGGATACTCGGTCAGCTGCGCGTTCTCCTCGAGCAACTCCGGGTCGTCATCCGAAGAACCGCCTACCGAACGCTCAATTTCGGCTATTCCGTCAAGTATCATACTCTTGCGGCGTTCGTGATCCACTATGACGAACTCGCGCTCCATAGCCGCCATGTACTCTGAAGCTGACTTTATCACAACGCTCCCGCTCCCCATGAACCTGTGTCCACGGCTCGCGTGTCCGCTCTCTACACTGCCGAAGAAAACGGGAATTCTCTCATCTCCCCAAAAAGCCACAATCCACCTGACAGGACGGGCGAAACGCAGCCCCTGCTCCTCCCAGTACATGCTCTTCGGGAACACTATCTTCTTTATCAGGCCGGAGAGAAAATCTGGGAGCAGCCCCCCCGTATCCATTCCGGGCTTCCTGACTACCGCGTGCAGATATTCTACCCCCTTGACCGATGCGAAGGTGAGGTCGCTCACGTCCACGCCTCGGCTCCTCGCGAAACCCAGCGCGGCTGCGGTGAACTCTCCATCGGAATTAAGCGACTGCGTCCTTGGCGGTCCCTTTACGGTCTCCTCGAAGTCGTCCTGCCGTTCAGCAAGATCATTGACAAGGAGAACAATCCGCCGCGGCGTGCCGGTTACCTTCAAATCGCCAAACGGAACTCGGAGTTCGGAGAGTCCCTGGCGCGCCAATCTGTCGAGCTCACCGATAACCCACGTCATAAAACGGGCCGGTATCTCCTCGGTTCCTATCTCGAACAGCAAATCCCGCCCCATCATAGGATGCCACCCGCTTTGGCGTCAGAGGAGCTCGTCTCCTCGTCGAATTTTCCCATGAGAGGGTATCCCATGCCCTCCCTCTGAGCGAGGTACGCCCTGCAGCACGCGCTGGCCAAAGCCCGCACCCTGCCTATATAGCCGGTGCGCTCCGTCACGCTTATCGCGTTGCGAGCGTCGAGAATGTTAAAAGTGTGCGAGCACTTGAGCACATAGTCGTAAGCAGGCAAAACCATTCCGCTCTCCAGCACGCGGGACGACTCGGCCTCGTACATATTGAAGAGTTTGAAAAGCATATCACTGTCCGCCAATTCAAAATTATAGGTCGAGCCCTCGACCTCCGAGCGATGATGAACATCGCCGTACTTGACCTTGCCGACCCACTCGAGATCGTAGACGTTGTTCACGCCCTGGACGTACATTGCGATGCGCTCGATCCCGTAGGTGAGTTCAGCCGGAACGAGGTGCATGTCCACACCGCCGAACTGCTGAAAATATGTAAACTGCGTTATCTCCATCCCGTCGAGCCAAACCTCCCAGCCGAGTCCCCAGGCGCCGGTCGTCGGGTTCTCCCAGTCGTCCTCGACGAAGCGAATATCGTGCTCCAGCGGATCGATCCCCAGCGCTCTTAGACTGTCCAGATACAGCTCCTGCACGTTTTCCGGGGATGGCTTGAGTATCACCTGGTACTGATAATAATGCTGGAGCCTGTTTGGATTTTCGCCATACCGCCCGTCAGTTGGCCTCCTCGACGGCTCGACGTAGGCCACCTTCCAGGGCTCCGGGCCTATCACGCGAAGGGTGGTCGCCGGGTTCATTGTGCCGGCTCCAACCTCTATATCATACGGCTGCTGCAGCACACACCCCCTGCTTGTCCAGAAATTTTCAAGACGCATAATCAATTCCTGAAAGTTCAAATTAAAATACCTCCCTCTCTAGCAAACCCGATTAGCAAAATTTTTTTTGTTTTTGACAATGAAGGTAATTATAGCCGAATGACAGTCACAATCCAAGAGGCCGCGCGCGGCATATCGGCGACACTTTAGGCGATTATCGGATAACTGCGATAATACCGCTCTTGCAGGCTTATGTGTTACAATATTTATGATAAGATAAAAAGTATGTAAAATAGTCTATAGAGCCTAAATTACAGTCATGGGGGATAATTGAAAGTAATGGACAAGAATATCGCGCTGATCTCCGGATCTTCGAGAGAATTTGGGACGCACGCCGCCCTTCGATTTACAGAAAAGGGTTATTGCGTAGTCGTAAGTCATTCTCTCCGAAAATTTTTGATGTCGAAGAGGCAGTAAAGAAATGAAAGGCAGTAATTGGAAGTTAATAAGCTACGCGGTAAAGATCATACTTATTGAAGCCATAGCGCTGCCGCTTCTGACAGGGATATGCGCTGGCCTGTATGAGTACTTAAATTACACGGTTAACTCGACACTGAGATGGCAAAGATTTCTTCCTTACGCATTTCGAAACGCCTGGTTCTCAGCCGCGATGTCGCTTCCAGCGGTATGGCTTGGCTGGCGTCTCGCAAAAGAGAGCGATCCTCCGAGTGGATGGTTCGGACGATACCTGCCGTTCGTCGCACCCATGATAGCTTTGCTCGTATTCGACATCGCAATGGGATACCATACCAAAAACAGATCGCCTGCGGGCTCTATCGAATGGTATTTCGCGTTCGTAACCTGCTGTGTTCCGTTTATAATCTCGTTCTCCGTATCATGCGCAATTTTGAACAAGCCGCTTGAGGAGACATGCACGAAAAAGCGCGTTTTGGCAAATTCTTTGATAGTTGTAGTTTTTCTGCTGATTCTGTCCTCGTTCTTAATCTGGCAGGCAAAGCAGTATGCCGACAACAATGTACCGAGGAATTACGAGGGCTTTACCGTACGCGATGATGATCATTTAAGTCTTGACTGGCTCCGCAGCGATAACAGACTGGCGAAGCCCGACGCTGCCCCGACCCTTCAAATTGATGATAATTATCCCGCACTCGACGGAGCTACCGCATTTTTCCCCATATATGCGTCAATAGCCAAAGAGGTCTATCGAGCGGACAACCAGCAAGAATGGCGCCGACAAGTAACTCTATCAAAGACACCCGAAGCCTACAACAGACTCATTCGCGGCGAAGCGGATATCATCTTTGTCCTCCAGCCCTCGGACGGTCAACTGCAGACGGCCCGCGACGCCGGGGCGGAGCTTCGCCTCACTCCGATAGCGAAAGAGGCGTTCGTATTTTTCGTGAGCGAACGAAACTCCGTATCGAATCTCTCTGCAGAGCAAATTCAGAATATCTATCTCAAAAAAATCACCAACTGGAGCCAAGTCGGGGGCGATAACGGAAAAATTTTACCGTTTCAGCGTCCGAAGGATTCAGGCAGCCAGACGACAATGATCAAGGATGTGATGAACGGGAAAAAACTTCCGACACCGCTTGGGGTTGAAATCAGCTTAGAGATGGGCGGAATGGTTCGGGGAGTGGCGATTTACAGGGATTACGCGGAGTCCATTGGCTATTCGTTCCGTTTTTTCACTCAGGAGATGGTGAAGTACGACAGGCAGGACCAGTTTAGGGGCAGTCGCCATGCAGAGGTCGCAGAAGGCCGCGTCAAACTTTTGTCTGTGAACGGTGTGGCGCCGACTATTGAAAATATAGCAAACGAAACGTATCCTTTTACATTTACAGAAGATATATATGCCGTGACAGCAGGCTCAAAAAACCCGCACATTCAGGAGTTGATCGACTGGATCCTCTCGCCTCAAGGGCAGGAATTGATAGAAAAAACCGGATACGTTAGGGTCAAATGACATTCATAATCTTTAGGGAATCGCTGATTAACACGCCGATCTGTTTAGTGAATTGATTTGAGCCTGGGGAATTATGGTTAAATCAGCGTTTCCCTAACAATAAGCCTGCCGCCGCCATCCCAAAAACAGCAAAGATAATGCTCAAGCCTACATTCAACATGACATTTCCGCCTGCTCCGATAAAATTTTTGTTTTCGAACATGCGGACAGTTTCGATACTGAATGAGGAAAAAGTGCTCAATCCCCCCAGCAGGCCAACGGTCAGAAACAGCTTTATCCTGTCAGGCAAAACGGCGGTTTGGCGCTCGAAATTGATGATAAAGCCAATCAAAAACCCAGCTAAAACGTTGGAGAGCAGTGTGCCTAACGGAAAAGACGGAGAGATCTGGTTTGTCAGCTTAGAAATCAGATAGCGCGCACAACTCCCAAGGAAGCCTCCAAAACCTACAGAGAGAATTTCCAGCATCGGGCTCTACACCGCTTCACGCTTCACTCGGAGTTTTCACTTTTTTGAGAGTTCGGTCAATCAGGATCTCTCACGTATATCTGGCCTGGGTTGAATGTGGGCCTGCCGCCGATGATGTTATTCTCCCATATCTGACTCAGCGTGCAGTGTTCGGCCCACTCGTCTATTTCGTCTCTGTTGATGCGTGAGAGAAAAGTTGCGCCTCCTGACCTGTCGGCCACGATAAGATCCTCTACCTCAAACTGATTCAGCATCTCGCTGGAGTTGGTCGAGATTATTAACTGCGTGTAATTCTTGGCGACCTTCAGCATATTCGCAAAGATTAGCAGTCCAGTCGGATGAAGGTTCAGGTCCGGCTCGTCGAACAAGATAATGTCGTCCCTTATCTCACTGGGCGACTTGAGCACGGTCATAAGACACGCGAACGAAAGCGTGCCTGTGGAGAAATTGTGCAATCTGTGCGGCGTATCATAACCACGCTCGAGCCACTTTAACTCGACCATTTCCTGATTATCGCCGTCATTGAAGATATTAAAATGAAAATCAATGAAATATGGCGCAACAACCTGTATCCTTTTAACTATAATAGTGTAGCTTTTATTATAATTTTCACGAAGGTAATACAGGTATGACGCGAGATTGCTGGCATCGTTGGACAATCTCTTGTTGTTGCTGTTGAGCGGCTGAGGCAGCATTATCCTTGAACCCTGTCCCAGGTCCTGAAAGTGGAATACCCTGCATTTTGTATGCGCAATTTTATCATCATAATCGTCAATCAACGTTTCGAAGTGCCCTGAGCCCATGCAGCGGCTCTCAAATTCCTCGTTGCTTATGGACTCGTCCGTGAACATCATCCTGCCGTCAGGAGTAGGTGAAAGAGCGAAACTATATCTCTTTGCCCCTATTGAGATCTCCCCGCTCAACTGCGGCGTAATTTCCCTTCCAAAACGGAGCACCTCGTCCGGCCCATGTGAATTCGCGATATACTCCTGAAGATTTCTGCTAAAAAGATGATTCAGCAATTGAAAAAAGTCTATAAAGTTTGTCTTGCCGCCGCCATTGGGGCCTATTATCACATTCAACTCTCTCAGTTTTAAGTCGGAGCTCATTATGGACTTATAGCCGTTGATCTTTATGCGCGAGACATAATTTTCCTTCACTGCTCCCCACCCCTACAAAGATGTTAAATCTGTTAAGTTAACACCTTGCAAAACATTATAGCACCCGCCATACGAATGCGCCACGGATACTCTGATATAATAATTGCTCGAAGAAAACAAACCTCGGAGGTGCTGTAATGTTACATGTCGAAAGAATAGAGAGACTCGCTGAAATCCTGAGCGAGACCGGACTGGACGCGCTGTATTTGGGGCCGTCCACAGATGTGGAGTACCTAGCGGAGTTGAGGCTATTCCATGATGAAAGGGTAAAGGGGCTCATGGTATCGTCGGACGGCAGATGCTTTGCCATGACCCCGCTTCTGTATAAGGAGGAGATGGGAGCGGCTCTTGGAGATCGTGTGACATTGAAGGTATGGGCGGACTCCGATGGTTTCAGAGGCTCATTCAGGTCAGGCTGCGAGGAACTTGGTCTCATAGGCAAAAAAATCGCCGTCAACGACGGGGTAAGGGCGGTGGACCTGATCGACATGAAGAACACCGTTGACGCGGAGTTTGTGAATGGAACCGACACGCTCTCCCCACTCAGAAAAGTCAAGGATGAGACGGAGCTGGGATACCTGCGCAGAGCCGGAGCCATCGCCGACGAGGTCATGGAGTACCTCGCGAAATTCATAAGGGCGGGTATGTCAGAGCGGGAGGTTCAGGAGAAAATAGTGAGTCTGTACAACAATGCGCACGGCGTCGAGTTGTCGTTCCACCCGATAGTGGCGTCGGGACCCGGAGGATCTATGCCCCACTACTCGCGAAATGACAGGATTCTCACTGGAGGCGACTTCGTGGTCGTGGACATGGGATGCAGATACAACGGTTATTGTTCTGATACGACCCGAACGTTCTTTATAGGTGAACCAAGCGCCGAACAGCGCCGCGTATACGAGATAGTTCTCGAAGCGCAGCGCGCCGGGGAGACTGCTGTTCGAAGCGGCGCAACGGGACAGGATGTGGACAGGACGGCGCGAAAAATCATCGAGGACGCGGGATATGGAGATTGCTTCCTCAATCGCCTGGGGCACGGAGTCGGCATTGCCATACACGAGGAGCCGTATATCGTAGAGGGCAACGACACGCCGCTTCAACCGGGCAACGTATTCAGCGTCGAACCGGGGATATACATCGCCGGTAAATACGGCGTCAGAATAGAGAACCTCGTCGCGGTTCGCCCTGACGGCACGGCAGAGGCGCTCAACAACTTCACCAGGGAGATGATTATGATAAAGTGAGCGGATATTCGCGCAACTGCACAACTGGAAGAATAAATAGTCATTCAAAATATCTTTTTGCATGACATAATCAAAATTTGTGCTATCATAACATGCATCGAAATCTTTATTCCGGTTTCAAACACAAATCATAAAAAGGAGTGGTAGCAGTGCGTAAGTTCTTGTTAGCTGTTTTTATGTGTTTGTTTGTTGTAAGTGCGGCTTTTGCGGCGGATGATGTAATTAAGATAGGTTTCTATAATTGCCTCACAGGCCAGAACGCGTTCGGCGGACAGCTCGAGCTGGAGGGAGTACAGCTCGCGATGGAGGAATTCCCAGAGGTATTGGGCAAGAAAATCGAATTGGTTGTAGTCGACAACAAGTCCGACAAGGTTGAGGCGGCAAACGCGGTAACACGACTCATTGACAGGGATAAGGTAAGCGCCATCATCGGAACCTACGCGTCCGGTCTCGCCATTGCCGGCGGAGAGGTCGCGGAGGTGGGACACGTTCCTGTCGTTGCAACAAGCGCCACGAACCCTCTCGTGACACAGGGCAAGAAGTACACCTTCCGCGCGTGTTTTATCGACCCGCTGCAGGGCGCAGGCGCAGCGGCGTACGCGTATAAGGAACTCGGCTTCAAAAAAGCGGCCGTTCTGGTCGACGTCGCGAGCGACTACGGAGTCGGTCTCGCCAACTTCTTCAAACAGTCCTTCACAAAGCTCGGGGGCGAGATCGTCTCAGAGGTCAGATACCAGTCGGGCGACCAGGATTTTACAGCGCAGCTCACGGAGATAATCTCGAAAAAACCGGATATCGTCTTCCTCCCTGCGTATTTCGCTGAAGGGGCAATAGTGCTGAAGCAGGCAAAGGAACTGGGCGCGACCTTCCGCTTCATGGGCGGCGACGCAATGGACAACCCGGAGATGGCCACCCTCGGCGGCGACGCCATAGAGGGCTTCCTCTACACTGGCTTTGCGTATGCGCCAGACATGCCGAACATGAACGCGATCGCGAAGAAGTTCACTGAGAACTGGTACAAGAAATATCCCGGCAAGGACCCAAATGCAAACGCCGCTCTCGGCTATGACTCCTACATCCTGATAATCGACGCCATCAAGCGCGCTGGAAGCGCGGAGCCTGAGAAAATACGCGACGCTCTCGAGGCTACGAAGGATGTTCTGACCGTCACTGGGACAACGACATTTGACGAGGAGCACAATCCTCAGAAGGACCTCGGAATCCTTGGAATCAAGGACGGAAAAAAGCAGTTTATCGGTACGATAGTCCCGTAAACCCATAACTACAAAATATAAAGCGGCGAGAATGGCCCGTTTCTCGCCGCTTTTTTGAATTGGAGGAGTTTTCGTTGGACCTTAACATGTTCATGCAGCACTTCATCAACGCGCTTGGCCTAGGCTCTCTATACGGGCTCATTGCGATAGGGTACACCATGGTATACGGAATCCTTCGGCTTATAAACTTCGCCCACGGGGACATATTCATGCTGGGAGCATATTTCGTATTCTTCGCCACAATACAATACAAGCTGCCATGGGCATTGGGCCTCGTAATCGCTATAGTGGGAGCGACTTTATGCGGCTTGCTCGTCGACAGGATAGCATACAGACCCCTCCGAAACGCACCGAGAATATCCGCCCTCATCAGCGCGATAGGCGTATCTTTTTTCATCGAAAACATATCTATCGTCATCTTCTCCGGCATACCGCGACCGGTCGTCCAGCCTCGCGAGCTCATGGAGGCTTTCTCCCTGGGAGGCGTGAGACTCATACCCTTAGGGCTGATGGTGCCTGCAATATCGTTCGTGCTCGTAGCGGCTTTATTATGGATGGTGTACAAGACAAAACCGGGGCTCGCTATGCGGTCGATATCATACGATATAGAGACTACACGCCTCATGGGTGTCTCAGTCGATAAGATCATCGCGCTCACCTTCGCCATAGGCTCGGCTTTAGCCGCTGTCGCCGGCATCATGTGGGCGCTTCGTTATCCCAGGGTCGAACCGCTGATGGGAATAATGCCTGGTTTCAAGGCGTTCATCGCGGCTGTCTTCGGTGGAATAGGCTCCATCCCCGGCGCTATGATGGGAGGGTTATCCCTCGGGTTCGTAGAGATAATGTCCGTGGCGTTCTTTCCAGATCTCTCCGGTTTCAGGGACGCTTTCGCCTTTGTGCTCCTCATAGTAATTCTGCTCATCAAACCAACCGGTCTGATGGGTGAAAAGCTGGAGGATAAGATATGAGTAAATTATCCGACAATAAAAACGCTGTGAGAAACAACACCATGACGCTCATAACACTGGCTCTGTTTGTCGCGTTTCTCTGGTGCGCGGAAAAATACCTCGACGGCTATAAGGTGCGCATAATCAACCTGATTGCCATTAACGCAATACTCGGATTAAGCCTCAACCTGATATATGGAATGGCTGGAATGTTCTCTCTCGGACACGCCGGTTTTATGGCGATTGGAGCGTATGTATCGGCGCTGCTGATACTCACCCCGGATCAAAAGATCGCCATGTGGATTCTTGACCCTATAGCGCCGTGGCTTCCTGGAATACAAGCCCCGTTTTTGCTCTCGCTCATTGCGGCAGGGCTTGCGGCTGCATTCTTTGGGTGGCTTATAGCTATGCCGGTTCTTCGTCTTGGCGGCGATTACCTCGGCATAGCCACACTTGGATTCTCCGAGATAATACGCATACTGATAACCAACCTTACCCCGATAACCAACGGACCGCTTGGATTGAAGGGGATTCCATCTCACACCAGCTTATGGATGAGCTACGGGTGTCTTTTAGTCGTTCTGATCTGTATGACCCGTCTTATGAGGAGCAACTTCGGCAACGTGCTGAGAGCTGTGCGGGACGACGAAATAGCTGCCAAGACGATGGGAATAAACACATTCAAGACGCGAGTGCTGGCCTTCACAGTGGGCTGTTTTGGCGGAGGTGTGGGAGGGGCGCTGATGGGAAACCTGATTACGACCATCGACCCCAAGATGTTCATGATAACACAGACTTACAGCCTTCTCATGATAGTAGTGGTCGGCGGGCTCGGCTCAATAACGGGGAGTATCGTCGGCTCCGTACTCGTCACAACCATGCTCGAATGGCTCCGTTTCGTGGAAAACCCGGTTACCTTGGGATCTCTTCACATACCAGGCGTCCCGGGAATGAGAATGGTCATCTTCTCCGTCCTGCTGATAGTCATAATAATCTTCCGGCGCGAGGGCATAATGGGCATGAGTGAATTCAGCTGGGAACGATTCTTCACCTTCTGCCACCGCGTCAAGGGAGGGAAAACCTCATCATGACGAAGACGACGAAGGACGCCCCAATACTCTCTCTTAACAACGTCACCCTGCGTTTTGGGGGACTTGTCGCGGTGAACAATATGACGATGTCCGTTCCTCGCGGAGGCATCATCGGGCTCATCGGCCCCAATGGAGCGGGAAAGACCACTGCCTTCAACATCATAACCGGTTTTTACAAACCCACCTCCGGATATGTCGAATTTGCGGGATCGAGCTCGGGAACAACCATGATTACAGGACTCCCTCCCCACAAAGTCTGCGAGGCCGGGATTGCCCGTACATTCCAAAATATCAGGCTTTTCGGCAACGAGACCGCGATACAGAACGTCATGGTTGGCGCCTATGTGCGCCAGAGGGGCAAATGGTGGATGAACATGTTCTCATACGCCTTCCCAGCGGCAGCGCGTGAGGAGAGTGAGATAGCGCGGAACGCATCTCTGCTCCTTTCCCGCCTTGGCCTCGAAAAATACGCGGACGCCCAGGCGTCGAGCCTCCCCTATGGGGCTCAGAGAAGGCTCGAAATAGCCCGCGCGCTCGCCACAAAACCATCCTTTCTGCTCTTGGACGAGCCGGCCGCCGGCATGAATCCGCAGGAGTCAGCTGAGCTCCTGGACTTCATCAGGAGGCTTCGCGACGAATTCAGTCTCTCGATACTCCTGATAGAGCATGATATGAAGGTAGTGATGGGTGTTTGCGAGCACATATGGGTTCTGGACCAGGGCGAACTGATAGCGAACGGCGCCCCTGCTGAAATAAAGGCCAACCCCAGGGTGATCGAGGCGTATCTTGGCAAGGAGGCTGCACATGCTTGATATAAAGGATTTGAACGTATGGTATGGAGGAATCCACGCGGTAAAGGACGCGTCACTCTCCATACAGCGGGGAGAGATCGTTACGCTCATAGGGGCCAACGGCGCCGGCAAGAGCAGCACCATCCGAAGCATCGCCGGACTCGTGAAGGGCGCCAAGGGTAGCATAATGTACACGCAGCAGAACGGAGAGTCCATATCCCTGCTTGGCAAACCGCCGGAAGCAATGGTGAAGCTCGGTATATCTCTCTCTCCGGAGGGACGCAGGATACTCCCTCAGCTCACAGTCGAGGAGAACATGATGCTCGGCGCTTACTGCCGCAGCGACAGAGACGGCATAGCGCGCGATATGGAGTACGGGTACACGCTCTTCCCCAGGCTGAGGGAACGCCGAGGACAAAAGGGCGGCACGCTCTCCGGCGGAGAGCAGCAGATGCTGGCTGTTGCTCGCGCGCTCATGAGTTACCCCGATCTCCTGATGCTGGACGAACCATCGCTCGGACTCGCTCCGATTTTAGTCGCCGAGGTATTCGAGGTCATAAAAGAGATAAACCGTGAGGGACGCACCATCCTGCTTGTAGAGCAGAATGCGTTCGCCGCGCTCAAGATAGCCCACAAGGCGTACGTTCTGGAGGTCGGGAGCATCACACTCCATGGAACCGGCGCGGAACTATTGGAGAATCCAAAGGTCAAAGACGCGTATCTCGGAGGATAACAGGGCGGAATGACTGCCGGTCATTCGCGCCGTCAACGCGGATATGAGCCTTGCGGAACCACAGAATGAACCTGCGGATCAAATAAAAAGTTAGTGTTGACATATAAGACGGAAAATGATATAAGTCAGTTATTATGAAGATTGTGCGCAAAACCTACTTTAAAGGCATAGGACGTGTTTCCTCCGGCTCCTCCGTTGATAATACAGGAGTTTCTGATTAATGTGTCGGGTTCTCGCCTCAGAGTAGTAATTTTGCGCTTGCAAGTGAAAAATCATCCAGACTGAGGAGAGACCGACCAAAGAGTCGGTCTCTTTTTCGTCTTGTAAAAAAATCAAAAATTCAAGCGAGGCAGGGCGACGTCTGCTGGCATGAGTTATGCGCGATCTGATACATAATATGCAATAATAAGCTGATTTGGCATCGACATCATTCATAATCTTTATTAAGATTTAAGGAGGAAAAACAGGATGAACAAGTATTTGTTGACCCCGGGCCCAGTCCCGGTATCCACAGAGGTTTCCCTCAAAGAGGCCCGTCCGCTGATAGGACACAGGGGAAGCGAGTTTTCCAGCCTCTTCTCCAGCATCGAGGCAAAGCTCTCCCGACTTTTGAGAAGCGACGGCAAAACTGTCATATTTCCGGCATCCGGAACAGGAGCCCTCGAATGTCTTTCCGTGAACTTCACAGGCCCTGACACAAAGGTGATATCCGTATCATGCGGGGTATTTGGCGACAGATTCAGGGAGATCACCGCCCTGACCGGCTCAAATATCATAGATGTCAACGTGACGCCTGGGGAGGGAGTCACACCTGGAGTGGTTGCGCGCGCGGTCGATGAGAACCCCGACGCAAGCGTCCTCCTGCTGACTCAGAACGAAACATCCACAGGGGTATTCAACCATATCGACGAAATTATCTCCGTGCTTCCGGAGAAGAACAGGCCTCTTATACTTGTCGACGGCGTCAGTTCCGTCGGCGCAATGCCGTGCTTCCCGGAGGCGTGGGGAATCGACGCGCTCGCGACCGCGTCTCAGAAGGGACTGCTCACGCCTCCCGGGCTCGGGCTGGTATGGCTCTCAGAGCGCGCGTGGGAAATAGCGGAAAACAGGAAATGCAACAACTACTACTTCGACCTTATGCGACAGAAGAAGGTGCTCTACAAGGAGGCCCCCGAGAACCCATACACCCCCCCTGTCACTCTTTATTACGCCCTCAACGCCGCTCTCGATGAGATACTGACCAGCGACTGGTTCGATCAGAGACGCCGTGCGGCTCGCGCTCTCGCAGCCGGAATAGAGGCACTCGGCTTCGAGCTGCTCGTCAAGGAGGAAAAATTCCGCTCGCCCGGAGTCACCGCATTCTCGCTAAAGTCAGGCGACACATCGGCCATTGCGAAATCGCTGAAATCCATGGGGGTGGAACCGGCCGGAGGGCAGGGAAAATTCAAGGGAAAGCTAATTCGGATGTCTCACTACCACGACTTCAGATGGCCCGAAATATCTCTGGCGCTCGGCAGCCTTTACGCCGCGCTGGGGAACGCGAGAAATAACGCCGGAGACTTCATGGCTGCGGCATTGAAACGATGGGAGGAACAGTAAACATGAGCGCAGCGAACAACGAGCACGTTCAGGCAGCCGGAAAGGGCGAAAAATTCAGGGTATTGATTCCGGAAGCGCTCGGAGACGAGGGTATACGGATTTTAAGCGAGGCTTCGGACGTCGAAGTGGACATAAAGATCGGGCTGTCCAAGCCCGACCTGCTGGAGATTCTCAAGGACTACGACGCCATCATCACCAGAAGCGGCACCTCTATGGATAAGGCAGCCATAGAGGCGGCGCCGCGATTGAAGGTAATAGCCAGAGCCGGAGTCGGCGTCGACAACGTCGACATTCAGGAGGCCAGCAGGCATGGAATAGTCGTGATAAACGCCCCCACCGGAAACACACTTGCGGCCGCAGAGCAGACTATGGCGCTGATGCTCGCAATGATGAGGAGAATTCCGCAGGCGTACGGCTCACTGAGAGACGGGAAGTGGGATCGCAAACGCTTCACGGGAAGACAGCTCAACGGCAAGAAGGCGCTCATAGTCGGTATGGGCAGGATAGGCGTGCAGGTTGCCATACGATGCCGCGCGTTCGGGATGGAGGTTTTGGGATACGACCCTTACGTACCGGAGAAGAAGATGTCCGAGGCAGGCGTACAGAAGATGACCGACCTTGCCGGCGCTCTCTCCCTGGCTGATATCGTCACGGTCCACGTCCCCATCACAAAAGAAACCAACTGTGTAATAAACGAGTATATGCTCCGGGCAATGAAGCCGGGCTCCTACCTTGTCAACTGCGCGCGGGGAGGCATAGTTGACGAAGCCGCCTGCGCTCAGGCGCTGCGTGACGGCAGACTCGCCGGAGCCGCCTTCGACGTGTTCACGAAGGAACCTCCCGCGCCCGATAACCCTCTCCTTGCCGATGATATATCGGACCTCGTGGTTGTGACGCCTCACCTCGGCGCAACCACCGTCGAAGCTCAGACTGAAGTCGCGCGCATCGCCGTGACCAACGCTCTGGCCGCTTTGAGGGGCGAGCAGTACGACCATGCGGTCAACCTGCCGTTCATGGAGCAGCACCTGAATGAAATCCAGAAAAATTTCGTCCGCCTCGCCCGCAAAATGGGGATACTTGCGGCGCGGCTGCTGGAAAACAGCGGAGGACTCGCGAACAAGTGCAAGGTGATGCTGCGCGGCGCCGAGCTCTCAGACGAGGACGCGCCCGGCAACAAAAACCGACCGTACACCGTGGCGCTCATAAAGGGATTTCTGGAGGTCGCGCACGGTCCTGACGTGAATTACATGATAGCTCCTCTGCTTGCCGCAGAGCGCGGAATCGCCATCGAGGAGAGCACCGGGGATTCCCTCACGTACCGTAACCTGATTGAGGTTACTGTGGAAAACCAGACCTCGACGGTGACGCTTACGGGGACCATCACTGAGGAGGGACGCCAGCACATAGTGAAGGTAAACGACTACTGGATGGACTTCGAACCGCACGGACAGCTGCTGATGTTCCAGAACCACGATCGCCCCGGAGTGATCGGTAAAATCGGAAATCTGCTCGGGGACTCATCCGTCAATATAGCGAACTTCACACTTGGACGAAAGGAGACGAGCGGGCTGGCTCTTGCTATCATGGAGGTTGACGGATTGATATCCGACGATCTCCTGCAGGCAATAGAACGGGACGGAGACCTAATTTGGGCTTCGACGGTAATACTGAATGGAGAACCGCAAAGATGAGACTTTTCATAGTGAGGCACGGAGAAACGCAGTGGAACATCGAGGGAAGATTCCAGGGACAGCAGGACACGGATCTGAATGAGCGAGGAATGGCCCAGGGTGACAGGGTTGCGTCATACCTATCGGGACATAAATTCGACGCGGTCACAAGCAGCCCGCTTAAACGCGCGCTTGTGACCGGAAAAAAGATAGCTGCCGCCTGTGGAGTTAAACAGTTCGATGTGCTCCCCGGCCTCACTGAGATCAATCACGGAGATTGGGAGGGACTGCTTTCGACCGAGGTCAGCGTGCGCTGGCCGCGCATCATCGACATGTGGCACAGATCCCCCCACACCGTGATAATGCCTGGCGACGACGGAGAATCGCTCCGAAGCGTACAGATCAGGGCCGTCTCCGCAATCGACGAGATATCGAAAAAATACCAGGGAGACGTATGCGTGGCGGCGCACGACGCCGTAATAAAAGTATTGTTATGTTATTTCCTAAACACCCCGTTGTCGAGCTTCTGGAACTTCCAGATAGCAAACTGCGGACTCTCGATAGTTGAGATAAAGGAAGGCGACGCGCCCAGGATGAGCCTCATGGGAGACGCTCATTTTCTGAGCGACAGAGGGGCAAATTTCGACCTGCCTGAGCAGAAGGGACTGTAGCCGACAGGCCGCAGGTTCTGCCTGCGGCCCTTAGGGAAACGCTGATTTAATAACCTTTGGGCTGCAATGGGCGCCTACGGCGAAATTCACGCCGGGAACAACGCGCTCTGATTTTTACGGTTGCCGCAAAAATGCTCCTCGGGCGTAGCTCTGAATCGCCTGCGGGCATGCTTGCGACAACCGTTTCGACGGAGAACGAATCCGCTCCATTTCGCCGCAAAGAACATTAAATCAGCGTTTCCTTAAATTTGTCATATATCAGCGCTGAACATATCCTCGTAGCTTTGGCGGCGCACGGACAGCCTTGGCTGACCGTCCTTTATCATGACGACGGCGGGAATAGGGTTTTTGTTGTAGTTGCTGGACATAGAGTAGTTATACGCGCCCGTACATTTCACCGCGATTATATCGCCTCGCGCGATCTCCGGCAGGTTTATATCGCGAATCAGGATATCTCCCGACTCACAGCACTTCCCCACTATAGTCGTCCTCTTCAGCGGACCGTCTCCATACTTGTTTGCCACGAGCGCGTCATACTTCGCGCCGTACAGCGCCGTGCGCGGGTTGTCCGGGTAACCGCCGTCGACGCCCACATAGGTTCCGGCGCCCGGCACGTCCTTAACGCTGCCCGCCGTGTACAGCGTGATCCCGGCAGGACCGACGATGAAGCGTCCGGGCTCGGTCACGAGCGACGGACGGGGTATGCCCAAGTCGGAGCAGAACCTCTCCACTAACTCCGTCATGGGGCAGATGAACGAGTCAACCGGCTGTGGCTGTTCACTGTCGACGTATGCCACGCCAAACCCGCCGCCCATGTCGAGCGTGCTCGTGACAAAACCCAGCTCGCCATACACGCGCGATATCAGCCCAAGCACGATCTCGAGTGACGCGATGTGGCACGAGTTGTCCATGAACTGCGAGCCGACGTGAAAGTGAAAGCCCCGGAGCGACGCGTTCCCGAGCTTCATACCGATGGACACGGCGTCATTCACCATCTCCAGCGGTATGCCGAACTTCGAGCCAAATCCGGCGGTGGCGATGTACTTGTGAGTGTGCCCTTCGACGCCGGGCGTCACCCGCAGCAGGATATTCGCCGAGACGCTGCGGAGACCGGCCATCCGATCGATCAGCAGCATCTCCTCCACGCTGTCACACACGAAACAACCCACGTGATAGTCCAGCCCGTCGCCTATCTCCGAAGCGGTCTTGCTGTTGCCGTGGAACATTATCATATCCGGCGGGAAATCCATAGCTCGCGCCAGATACAGCTCTCCGCCTGAGACAACGTCGAGCCCCGTCCCCTCTCGCATCAATATCCTGAGCATATCCCTGGTCAGAAATGACTTGGAGGCAAAGTACGTGGAGCATCTCTCGTATCTGTCGTCAAAACATGCCTTTATCGTTCGTATGCGGCTCGTTATCTCATCCTCTGACATCACATAAAGAGGGGTGCCGAAGCGATTCGCAAGCTCCGTGACATCGCATCCGCTCCAAACAAAATTTCCCACAACAATCAGCCTCCCCGCAATTCTGCTTCAACGCGAAATGTTATAAACCATTTGTCCCATTTCCGCAATAATCCCGGGCAAGATAAGTCTGAAGTGTGATAAAGATACTTTCAGGAATCTAATAATATCAATAGATTAGACGACAGAGACAGACAAGCTATGTATCAGAAAGGGAGTGCTTCACCGGCACTCCCTTCATAATTATTATCTGGCGGTAGTGTATAGGCTCTCCACTTCTTCACGTGTCAAGCCGGTGTACCTCGTGATCTTTTCGACAGCTTCGCCGTCCGCTATCATGTTCCGGGCTATGGAAAACGCTTTTCTCTGTTCCCCTCTGTCCTCAGCAGTGGCTATATTAGATTGCATGTCAGTCTGGTACATCCTTCGGCTGCGATATACCGCCTGCTCCCGTTCGTCCTTGCTTACGCTCATTAACAAACTCCCGGCCATCTGTAACGCCTCCTTCGATTGAATGACCTTATTGACGGCTTCACGGTACTCCGGGACATTGGCGTATTGAAGGAACAACGCCCATTTCTCCAAGTCCGTCAT
>JAISRE010000094.1 GCA_031273805.1 Synergistaceae bacterium
TGACGGGTATCAGCGGCGTACCTGCAACAGTTGCGGCAGGAACATTACTGCTCAACGGCACGGTCGCCCCAGCAAACGCCACAAACCAGACCATAGTCTGGACTGTAAAGAGCGCGGGGACAACGGGCGCGACGATCACCGGCGGCAGCACGCTCAGCGCCACGGCGGCGGGAACTGCCACTGTGACGGCGACCATTACGAACGGGCTGACGGATACGACGGACTACACGCAGGACTTCAATATAACCGTCACTACAAAGGCGGAAGACCTTGCCGCAAGCCTCAATTCCATCGGGCTTACCGCGTCAGCCAACGGCGACACCGTTACAGTCACGGGAGAGCACTCCGGCCCGCTTACGCTCACAGTCGACAGCGGTCTTATGCTTGAATGGGACGCCGGTATCTCCGGCAGCTCAGCCGGCCCGCTGCTGACCGTAAATGGCGGAGGGACGCTCGAAGTCGGTGAGGGAGCTTATGTAACCAACAGCTCCGGCGACGGTATAGCCTCCGATGGTAACGTCATAATAAACGGCGGCGAAATCATAGCTAACGGCAATGACGCGACGGCAATATCCACCCCGGGCAATGTGGAGGTGCACGGAGGGAACATATCAGCCAATGGGGATAACGGAACCGCGATAGACGCTGGCGGCAATGTGGAGGTATCCGGCGGTCTCGTATCAGCCAACGGCAGCGGAGGAACGGCGGTTGACGCTAACGGAGCTAGTTCGCATATAACGCTCGACGGCGACGCCGCTATCGTCTCGTATCAGGGGATAACAGCAACCAACGGAGTTACCGCCGATAATGGGATATTGATCCAAGGCTTAACCGGCACTGTGTATGGGAATGTCGCGCTTGACTTCGACCTCGCCATAGACGCAGGCGTTACGCTCGGAATACCGTCCGGCGCGGCACTGATAAACAACGCCAACCTCACCGTAAATGGGACATTGGACAACGGCGGTGAGATAGACAACTACGGCGTAATAGGCGGTTCCGGTACCATCGACAACACGAACGGGACGATGAATAACCACGGCGAAATTATGGATTCCGTTTCCGTGGCTGGCGGCTCAATAACAAAAGGAGACTCTTCCGGCTGTTCGACCGGCGCGGCAGGACTGGTTGGTCTGGCCGCTCTGTCCGGTATCGCCGTAACGCGGAGGACGGGGAAACAGAGGAAGCAAAATAAGAAATAGCGGAACGCAACAGCCGGGTTGAACAAAACACCGCACCTGTTGACCGCTTATCAGTTGTTCAGGCACAGCCCGGGGAGATTTTTTGCACTCTCCGGGCTGTGCAAGCCTTCACGCATGTGCGGTCATACTTATTCGCTCTCCTGATTATCGGAAACTTCTTCAAGCAGCTTGTCAAAGTCCGACTTAAACAGTCTGTCCTGTACAATGCGGTACTTCTCATATTCGGTTTCAGCGTGGAGTTTCGCCTGTTCGTGAGATATTTTCCCTGCGCCTATCAGGATTTCGTTACCATTAAATTCCAAAAATCCGTCCAGCCGCTTTGCCCAATCCCCCATAGACATAGGGATTTTGCGCTCGGCTTGCAGTTCCGCAAAGTCCAAATACACGGAAACGATACGCTCAAGGTAATTCATTTCCTGCTCATTGAGATAATTCTTCGCGATGATAACATCAGCCTTGATTATCTTGCCGCCGGGCGCGGTTTCCCATGTCGTAAGCCCCATATGCTCTTTTTCGGCGTCCGCCCGTTCTGCGACGAGTTCGGCGGCGGTGTGTCGGTGAACCGCGTAATGCAGCTTGTTTTGCACCAGCTTGAAAAACTCCCGCGTTGTTTTCGCGTCTTTATCATAGTCGAACGCCGTCGCGTAGATGTCAGTCACCTTTTGATAGAACTTTCGCTCTGACAGACGTATCTCTCGGATTTGCTGTAACTGACGCTCGAAATACTCGTCAGTGAACATATGACCTTTTTTCAAGCGGTCAGTGTCCATAGTCCACCCTTGAATGGTGTAGTCCTTAACGATTTGCCCCGCCCATTTACGGAATTGAACGGCGAGGTCGTTATTCACCTTGAAACCCACAGCGATAATCATTTGCAGATTGTAATGCTCAACCTTGCGCTCAACCTGGCGGCTGCCCTCGTTTTGAACTATAAAGAATTTCTTTATAGTTGCCTCGCGGGTCAGTTCACCGTCGTCGAGTATTCGCTTGATGTGCTGCCCGATATTCTGAACGCTTACGTCATACAAAGCCGCGAGCATTTTCTGCGTAAGCCAAATGTTTTCATCCTGATAGCGCATCTCGAAGCTGTCCGGCGAATCACCGGAAGCGGCAACGTAAGTGAGGTATTCCGCAGCGGAGCTGCGAATCGTGATGTCCGTGTTCTTTTTGCCGTTCATACCTCCACCCCCGAAATCGTTTCTATCAAGGTTACCCGATTTTTCTGAACAGGTACAGGGCGACGCCATTATAGCCGAGCTCAGGCGAAAGTGTGTAGGTCGCGTCTATGTCGTCCTCGAAGATGTTGAACTCCGGCAGCACCGCGTGTTCGAGGTAATCTGTCGCGTCCTCGTCGTTGAGGCTGGGATAGCCGACCTTGCTCCAGCGGTCGAAGACGCTGCTGTGTTTTTTCTCGAAGTGGAAGACCTTGAAGCGGTAGCGTCCTCTTGGAATGTCGGTTAGCTTCGCCTCGACGCGAATGCTCTCCGTGGCGGCGTAAGTTTCATCCACGGAGTAAAACGGGTTGAAGTAGCAGGGGTTGGCGACCAGGACCGAGTAATCGCCCGGGACCGCAAGGGTGACGATGAGTCGTTCGTTCCGGAAGATTACATGGCGTCCCACCCTGTTCATCATGTACAGCAGATAGTATGGAGGGCGCTTGACGCGGCCGTAAAAGAAGAGCGCTAGCACGCTGTTGTCCGCATAACCGGTCGACAGCTCCTTTGATTGGCTGTTCAGCCAATAGGCGACTGCGGACACGTCCTCGCCGTAAGAGAGCAGTTCGGAGGCGATAAGCGCGGCGCGGAAGAAAGTCATGGATTCTATCGGCGTGCGCCCTGAGAGTGTGTTCCACTCAGTCACGTAAAGCTCTGGAACGGAATATCCGCACTCCGCTGAGAGGCTCTTTACCATTGCTATCCGATGCGCTCCATAGTTTTTGATCGACTCGTAGGATGATTCGCCATGATTATGGTATGTCTCCAGGGCAGGGTCTATTGTAAGAGAGAGGAAGTCCGGGGGGCAGCCCGCATCTTTGCAGCCGGCCAATTTTTCACGCAGCCGTTCCCATTCCTTGGGGTGGTTGGAGGATACGGCGTGAAACCCGACGTCGATGGACGGGGATAGCGCTTTCAGCGCACGGTAAATTTCATGAAATCCCGTGAGGAACGATGACGTTTCCATCTCGCCGGAGTGCTCGACCTCGAAGTGAATTCCTTTTCTCCAGGACGCTATCGGTCGGTTTTCCGACATTACGTTCATGAAATTCAGTATACGCGGCGCCATAGCCTGCGAGGCTCTGGAAAGGTCGACGAGCACAAAAGGGGTCAGGCCGAGCTCCATGAAAAAGTTGAAAATCCTGCCGTAATCATACCCGTTGAAGTGTGAGTTCTCCGGGCATGGCAGGATCCCGTCTTCGAAAACTCCATTGAAGTAAATATAGTCCCCGCAGAGTTTTTTTTGCGCCATCATCAGCTGATCCTGGATGTTGATGTCCAGTGCCTCGGACAATCTGCCAATCTTGAAAATTTTCCCAGGGACCGGCGTTCGGGATGGACTCATGTGTTCTTTCGTATAGTCCGTGTCAGCGGATGAAGGGGGTATCCGCAGCGAAACCGATATCGGCGCCCGCGTGCTTGTGTGATAGCCGTGATGGATATCGTATAGGGCTATGTATTTCAGCAGGTCGTCCAGTCCGACCAGCTTGCCGATGTCGGAAATGCGCATTGCTTCGGGTGAGTTCTCGTCGCCGGACATTTTGAGGGAGTGATGCTTGCTCAATTCGCGGAGCTTGTAGCTTTGAGGTGTTTGACCGTATTTTTTCTTAAAAAGAGCCGTGAAGGGTTTTGAGCCGGCAAATCCGTTGTTCACTGCGATTTTTAAAATGGATTCGCGCGCCTGCAGCAGTTCTCGCACTGCGCTGTCGAGGCGGACACTGTTCAGATACTCCAGAAAACCGACGCCCATCTTTTGTTTAAACCGCTTGGAAAAATACTGAGGCGACATACAGACGCTCGCAGCTGCTTCGGTAAGAGTCACGTCGCCGCGATAATTTTCGTGAATGAAGGAGAGCGCTCCTCTGATATCCCCCATGTCCTTCGGCCTCCGCATTGCGCGCGCCGTCTCCTCCGAAGGTTCGGCGCGGAAGTTGATGTAAATGTCACGCAGCAATTCCATGAGGACCTGCTTGATCTCCAGCGTGTACCCGTCTTCGCGTTCGTGGCTCGCCAACATCATTCGAATGAGCGAACGTTTGACGTTATAGAATCTAGCTTTCCCCAGGAAATTTTCTTCGTTTCGGCAGGAATTGCAGTCATAGCGGTAGTTCAGCAATTCCGGGCATTCCCGTTCCAGAAATGTCATGGACAGTCTGAGGGAGAGCACGATATTGGGAGAATTTGAGGAGATGGAATAGATATCTCTGTTGTTGACTACGACAATGTCGTCCGAGTTCAAATCATGACGAATGCCGTTCAGCTCCAGGGCCACGCTCCCTTTGAGGATCATGGATACCGAGGTCCCACTCAGCATGCCGCATCGGCAGGATTCGACGCTGCCCAGCGTCAGATCGAACGTTTCGTCGTACAAGACACAGTCCCCCCGGTTATTAATACCAACTTGAAATCAGCGATTCCCCGACCATTGAAGCGCGAAAAATACCACCTGATCGTTCGTCAATGATAATATAACCGGGTGAGATTAATGTCACGGCTGACGATCAGGATTAATTCCTGGTTATCAGACACCGCCCCGTCATATCTCTACTGAGCCGTCAAAGACCTTGTGCGCGCGGCAGTGCAGGATGACCTCGTTCCCGGAGTAGTCCACTGTCATGTCCCCGCCGTTCTGTATCACGCGTATCCTGTTACCGCGCGAGCAGAAGCCGTTTTCAACTGCGGCGGCCACAGCGGCGCACGCCCCGCTGCCGCTCGCCATTGTCTCCCCGTCTCCCCGCTCCCATATGCGCATCCTCAAGGTCGTCTCGTCAATGACCTTGACGAACTCCACGTTAGCCCGCTTCGGAAATATCTCCGCCCGTTCCACCATAGGGCCTATTGTCTCGACGTCGAAATGCTCCACGTCGTCGCAGAATATGACGCAGTGAGGACTTCCCATCGACACGCAGGTTATGCAGAACATCTTGTTTCCTATTTCGACGACACGGCCCATAACCCTGTCGCCCGGGAGCTTCACGGGTATAGACGGCGGGGCGAACATCGGTACTCCGAGGTTGACCTCGCCGGACACCACCTTGCCGTACCTGGTGAAGACATCGAGGCGCCTTGTGCCGCTCTGCGTGCCTATCGTCATCGTCTTTCGCCCGCATGTCCTCCCGCTCTCGAACAGGAGCTTCCCCGTGCAGGCAACAGCAGAAGCGCTCATAAGTCCCTCGCTGCCGTCAGTGTTAAAGAGCCTCATATATGCGTCCGCATCATCGGATTTGTATATCATGACCACTCCATAACCCCCGACGCCGAAGTGCCTGTCCCCCAGCATTATCGACAGCGATTCCGGGGAGACTATGTCCTGATCGAAACAGTCGAAGTACAGATCGTCCTTGCCGCAGCTGTGCAGCTTGGAGAAACGCAGGGTGTTCTTTGAACGCCTCATATCGGCTATGTCGACCAGCTCTGTGTTCTCCTCGCTGTACTTGCTTCTGAGGCTGTCGGCCACGGCGGTTGCGGTATCTATCGAGGTAAGGCATGGAATCCCGAGGCGCACGGCGAGCGACCGCATCTGCACGCTCTCCAGTGCCGAGTCCCGCCCTTGAGTCGACGTCGAGACGATGTACTGTACCTTGCCGCTCTCTATGAGTGTCGCCACGTTGTCCGACGACTCGCTTATTTTGTGTATGGTTATCGCGGACAGACCCGTGCGGGACAGCACCCTGGCGGTCCCCTTAGTGGCGTAGAGGTTGAGTCCGAGCTGCGAATACTTCTTCGCGACGTCCACTATCTCCGACTTGTCGCTGTCGAGCACGGTGAACAGGACCCCCCCCCGGCGCTCCATGTTGTATCCTGCCGCCAGCAGCCCCTTGTACATCGCTTCTTCGAGAGTCTTGCCTATGCCAAGCACCTCGCCTGTGGACTTCATCTCCGGTCCGAGGTGCGTGTCCACGCCGTGAAGCTTTTCGAAGGAGAATACGGGGACCTTCACGGCAGTATAGGGTGTTGGCGGGTACAGCCCCGTCCCATAGCCCATGTCGGCCAGCCGCTCACCCAGCATTGCGCGCGTTGCGAGGTCCACCATCGGGATGCCGGTGACCTTGCTTATGTAGGGAACTGTGCGGGAAGCTCGCGGGTTGACCTCGATCACGTAGAGCTCATACCCGTGTATGATGTATTGGACGTTGACCAGGCCAAGTGTTTTCATGGCCAGGGCGATGCTCCGCGTATGTTCGACTATTTTTTCTATCAGCCTGTCCGTCACGTTGATGGAGGGGTAGACTGCTATCGAGTCTCCGGAGTGTATGCCGGTCCGCTCGACGTGCTCCATTATGCCGGGAATCAAAATATCGCTTCCGTCGCAGATGGCGTCGACCTCTATCTCTATCCCGCGCAGGTATTTGTCTATTAAAACCGGGCCATACACATCCCCGCCCAGAATTATCTCCATGAACTCGCGCAGGTCATTATCTGAGAAGGCGATGCTCATGTTCTGTCCGCCGAGGACGTATGATGGGCGTACAAGCACCGGATAACCCAGGCGGTTTGCGATGTCGAGCGCCTCATCCATATTGAGCGCTGTCCCGCCCTCCGGACGCAGTATCCCCAGGCGCCCCAGCAGGGAGTCGAATCTCTCCCTGTCCTCCGCGAGGTCTATGCTGTCGAACGATGTGCCGAGGATACGGTATCCATTTTCGTGAATGTATCGCGTGAGTTTTATGGCAGTCTGCCCGCCGTAGGCCGCAACCACCCCGATGGGGTTCTCCATCTCCAGTATGTCGCGGACATCCTCAGGGGTCAGGGGTTCGAAATAAAGACGGTCCGCCGTGTCGAAATCGGTTGAGACCGTCTCCGGGTTGTTGTTGATTATCGCCACCTCATATCCCTGTTTCTTCAGCGCCCAGACGCAGTGAACGCTCGAATAGTCGAACTCGATGCCCTGCCCGATGCGAATGGGGCCAGATCCCAGCACTACTATGGTCCCCTTTTTGCCTCTGCGGCTCTCTCGCTCAGATTCTATGAATTCCAAGGCCTCATTTTCATCGCTCATGGATGCGTAGAAGTAGGGCGTGCTGGCGGAGAACTCCCCGGCGCATGTATCGACCATCTTGTACGACGCTCGGATGCGGTCCTTTACCTTGCCTTCAGAGATTTTTTCCAGCACGGCGTCGGGATAGCCCAGTCTCTTTCCCTCCCTGTAGAGGGCGTCGCTCAAGCCGTCTGCTCTCAGGCGGGTCTCGAAGTCGACGAGGTTCTGCAGTTTGCAGAGGAACCAGCGGTCGATACGCGTGTCGTCATATATCGCGTCGCACGATACCCCGCGGCGCAGCGCCTCGAATACCTGGAATATCCTCTCGTCTGTCGGAGTTTTGATGGCGTTTCTCAGCTCTTCATCGCGTAGATTTTCCAGTTTCGAGAGGTAGAGCGTCTGCTGGTGGATTTCAGCCCCGCGGACAGCCTTCATAAGAGCCGCCTCGAAGTTGTCGGCCAGAGCCATGACCTCTCCGGTCGCCTTCATCTGAGTGCCCAGAGTGCGTGGGGCGGACGCGAACTTGTCGAACGGCCACTTTGGGAACTTGACCGCCACGTAGTCCAGTGCCGGTTCGAAACAGGCGCATGTCTTGCCGGTGACCGCGTTAGTGATTTCGTCCAGTCTGTAGCCAATCGCTATCTTCGCCGCGACCTTGGCTATCGGGTACCCGGTCGCCTTAGACGCCAGAGCCGACGAGCGCGAGACCCTGGGGTTGACCTCTATAACCGCGTATTCGAAGCTGTCCGTGGCGAGCGCGAACTGGCAGTTGCATCCCCCCTCTATCTCCAGCTCGGAGATTATCGAAAGAGCGGCGGTTCGGAGCATCTGATACTCCTTGTCGGAGAGGGTGACGGCTGGGGCTATGACTATGCTGTCCCCTGTGTGTATGCCGACGGGATCGAAGTTCTCCATGCTGCATACTGTGATGCAGTTGTCGCATTTGTCGCGCATTACCTCGAACTCTATCTCCTTCCAGCCCGCAACGGATTTTTCGACGAGGATCTGCCCGATGGGGGAGAGCCGCAGTCCGTCCCGCGCTATCCTGCCGAGTTCCTCCTCGTCATTCGCAATCCCTCCGCCTGCTCCGCCGAGGGTGAACCCCGGGCGGACTATCAGAGGGTATCCGATGGAGCGCGCGAAGCGTATCGCGTCCTCCACGTTTGTGACAACCTCGGACGGTATGACGGGCTGACCTATTTTTTCCATGGTCTGCTTGAATAGCTTCCTGTCCTCCGCCCTGCCGATAGTCTCCGGCTTGGCGCCGAGCAGCCGAATGCCGCGCTCGGAGAGGAACCCCTCATTCGCGAGTTTCATAGCCAGGTTGAGCCCTGTCTGTCCTCCCAGAGTCGGGAGCACGCTGTCCGGGTGTTCGTGCTCTATTATCCTCTTGAGAGTCGCCGCCGTGAGCGGCTCCACGTATATCGAGTCCGCCATCGCGACATCCGTCATGATGGTCGCTGGGTTGGAGTTGACCAGCACGATCTCGATTCCGTCCTCCTTGAGCGCTCTGCAAGCCTGTGTCCCGGCGTAGTCGAACTCTGCGGCCTGTCCTATTACTATCGGACCCGACCCTATCACAAGGGTCTTCTTGATATCTTTATCCTTAGGCATTTTTATGACCACCCATCAAATCTACAAATCGGTCGAACAAAAAAGAGGTGTCGAGCGGCCCGGCTGACGCCTCCGGGTGAAACTGCACGCTCGAAGCGGGGATATTTTTATAATCTATTCCCTCGCAGGTGCCGTCGTTTGCGTTGACATACCGCAGCACGGCCGTATCCTTAGGGATGCTGTCCACTACGACCGCGTAACCGTGGTTCTGCGTAGTTATGTGAAGAGAGCCCGTTTTAACGTCTCGTACCGGCTGGTTTGCGCCTCTGTGGCCGTACTTGAGCCTCTGCGTGCGCGCGCCCATAGCCAGCGCTAAAAGCTGATGTCCCAGACAGATGCCGAAGATGGGGATTCCTGTGCGGGTCAATTTTTTAAGTTCCGAGATAATGCCGGGGTTGTCCATTGGGTCCCCAGGTCCGTTGCATAGCATCACGCCATCAGGTCGAAGCGCGGTTATACGCTCCGAAGTGAAGTCATGCGGCACGACATGCACCTCGCATCCTCTCGCCGCGAGCGATTTGGCTATGTTTCCCTTGGCGCCGAAATCCCAGAGCACGACCTTGAAATTCGCGGCGTCGTGTGCTGACGGGACTATGTAGGGCGCCTTGGTCGATACGCTGGAGACCGCTTCGCGAATAGTGTAGCGCGCTATGGACATCATGTCGACAGAACTCGGGTCTCTTGTCAGGATGCCGTTCATAACGCCCTTTTCCCGAATAATCCTGGTTATCGCGCGGGTGTCGACTCCGCACAATCCGACTATTCCCTCCTCAGCCAGAAACGAACTCAAGTCCCCTTCGGATCTGAAATTTGACGGGTGTTCGCACCATTCCCGGACGATATACCCCCTTGGAGTCGCCCTCCGGCTTTCGAAGTCCGCCCTGATGACCCCGTAATTTCCTATCAGAGGAAAGGTCTGAACGACTATTTGCCCGTAGTAACTGGGGTCTGTCAATGTCTCGAGGTAACCGGTCATCCCTGTGGTGAATACCACCTCGCCCAAAGTATCCCCAGACTCGATGGGAAGACCGAATGATATTCCCTTGAAGATCATTGTATTCTCAAGAACCAGATAAGCAGGTGACGGCACTCCATTTCCCCCTCGCGTGAAATTAAGTAAGCGCTGATTTAAATAGCCAAGCCGTTTGCAGATGCAGAGAGTATCAAGGTTAACACTAAATCAAGCGATCCCTTGAAAATATTTCTTGAATTATTTTTAAGAAGTACCCTCAAGTTTATAATATATATAAAACGCCCGTTATATTATCACAGACCTAATTAGATTTCTACAGATAAACGCAAACCTGTGTCACTCGTCTGTGATAATGAATGGCCTCCCGTAAGTTTCTTTAAAAATGTCCTCATGAGAGGGGGAGCGAGCCGCTCCTTCTATGTGCCGCGCATAAAAAAGAGCCTAAGATCCCGTGAATCCTCGAGGGCGAGGTTGGCTTGTGATTTGATGGGAAATGTGCTAATCTTTGCTAAGTTTTAGAGGTTTTCGTTTATATATTGATTGGAGATGCAGGAATATGGTTTTTGCAAATCTCTCACGAAACATGCCGAATATATTTTTTTTCAAGAAAGCACTCTCCCCCTTAGTAATCTTTTCAGTCGTCAGTTATCTCCGAGAAGAGTTGTCTCACCCCGGCAGTCCCGTAATAATTCAGCGGAACAATCGAGTATTTATAGAGTTTTTTCTGCGGATTGGGGGGGGCTTTACCCGTTTGGCGGCGGGGGCGAACCTCAGTCCTCCGTTTTTATTGCTGCGGCACATCGGGCCGCTCTTATCCTCCTCGCCGTATGCGCGCCCCATTTCAACTTAAACACAAGCCGCCGCTTTTAATGCCGCATACATAAATTCGAAAATGAGGCGGCTGATGTCAAGTGTATCTTAATATTGCGGCTAATAAATAATTAAACGACAAGGTATGGCAGGTGAATGTCTTATGAATGACAGAAAAAAAGTACTTATCGTGGATGACAGCCCTATCAACCTGAAGATGGCCAGAAACGCCCTAATAGGCGTGTTCGATGTTTTTACGGTTCCCAGCGTAGGAAAGATGTGTCTGCTCCTCGAAAGCATCCTTCCCGATCTGATTCTGCTCGACGTGCTTATGCCTGAAATCGGCGGGTACGAGGCGATAAGAGGCCTGAAGGCCAATAAGACGACGCAGGACATCCCCGTCATATTTCTCACGTCAAAAGCGGACGCGGTGAGCGAATTGGAGGGGCTCTCACTGGGAGCTGTCGATTATATCATCAAGCCGTTCACCCCGCAGTTGCTGTTAAAGAGGGTTAAAATACATATGCTCATTGAATCTCAGAAGAAGGAATTGCAGTATATCAACTCCAACCTTGAAGAGCTGGTGGCTTTGAAGACGGGCGCGATCATGGAGCTTCAGGGCGCGATCTTAACGACAGTGAGCGAGCTGGTAGAGTGCCGGGACGATATTACAGGCGGGCATGTTTCACGTACCGCGCGTATCCTGCGAGTCATGATAGAAGAAATGTCCAATCTCGATGTTTACCGGGATGAATTGCAGTTGTGGGATATCGAATTGTTTCTGCAATCGTCCCAGCTCCATGATGTGGGCAAAATATCCATCCATGACAACATTCTTCTGAAACCCGGGAAGCTGACCGAGGAAGAGTTTGAAGAGATGAAAAAGCATACCGTGTTTGGCGAAAAGATTATCGACAGGATACAGCACATCACCAGAGAGAACGCATTTTTGACGCACGCGAAAATAATGGCGGGCACGCATCATGAAAAATGGGACGGCTCCGGCTATCCCTGCAAGCTTGTCGGCGAGGATATCCCGTTGCAGGGGCGTTTGATGGCCATTGCCGATGTGTACGACGCTCTGGTCTCTGAACGCCCGTATAAGAAGGCGTTTTCGGTTGAACAAGCCACTCGGATTATCCATGAATCTTTTGGCAGCCATTTCGATCCCGCCCTTGAAGAAGTGTTTTCGGTCGCGTTCCCCAGGTTCCCTGCCGGCAATTCTGTTTGAGGCAAGTGAGGCGCGCCATTTTTGTTTATGACTATTAGTTTAGGGAACCGCTGATTAAATAACCTTCGGCTGCAATGGGCGGAATTCGCCCACCATCTTCACGGTTACCGCAAAAATGCTCCTCAACGTAGCGATGCTACGCTTGCGGGCATTTTCGCGACAACCGTTTCGATGGAGAACGAATCCGCTCCATTTCGCTCGAAGAACATTTAATCAGCGATTCCTTAGCGCTCAGGTAAAGGGTAAAGGCGCCCGAACGAAGTAGCTTTGTTGGCGGCGTTCGCCGGATAAGGAAGGCTTAGCATGAAAATCGAAGTAATAAAAAAAGTAATAAAATCGAACTTCGAACAGCTAATGCTCGTATTTTTTGCATTTTTTTTAATGGTACTGATAAGTTGTCTGTTCGCGATTCGCATCGTGAAAAAGGAGATCAGCGCGGATTCGGAGAGAGCGACTGCCATAATGGTGGCGGAAATAAACTCCAGTTTGCGCGAACTTGAGATATCGACGTTGATAACCTCTTTATCCATCAAGGATTATCTCGATAACCACAAAACGCATGAGGATATCGAGAAATTCATGGCAAACCTCAACGAAGGCATGGTAAATCCTGATGATAACATATTGGGTTTTACATTTATGGGTGGCGTCATCGAGGGTAATTTCGAAGTTGGGCTGGACTTGACGCCGCCCGAAGGGTATGAGCCGCAGAACAGGCCATGGTACACGGCCGCGCGCGAGGCGAATGGACGCGTGGCGTTTTCCGGCGTTTATGTCGACGCGCTCACAGGCCGGCGTGTCGTGACGTTCTCGAGAGAGCTGATAGGCTCGAACGGAGAGGATTACGGCGTAGTTTTTATGGATATGGACATAAATAGCTTGTCGCGATATATAACGTCGCGGCAATTCATGGCTGGGGGATATGGCATGATTGTCGCCGCCGACGGGACTTTTGCCATGTATCCGGACGAAAACATGTTGGGCAAACCGATGAGCGCGCTCAGCGAAGAGCACGCGAAAATAGCGGAACAGATATCCAGCGGCACTGCTGTGATTTCCAGCACCACTCTCGTCAACAGCTCCGGGCAGAGGATGGTGACGTTCTTCCAAAAGGCAGGCTACGGCTGGTATGTCGGAATGGCGGTCCCATATCGCAACTATTACGAGGATATTTACTATATGATAATGATTCTCGCGTCGTTGGGGTTGCTGGCTACGCTTTTTCTGGACTCCTTCCTGATTCGCGTCGGCGCGGAAAAGATGCGCTCCGATGAGGAGAGTGTGAGCAAATCGTCCTTTCTGGCTCGAATGAGCCACGAGATGCGTACGCCTCTGAACACGATCATAGGGATGTCGGAGCTCATCTCGCGCAAGG
>JAISRE010000002.1 GCA_031273805.1 Synergistaceae bacterium
TCGAAGTTCACAGTTGCCTCAAATCGCGGCTCGAGGAGCGCAACGGGGATCTCATGTTCGTTCGCAGCGAGTGCGCGGCGGACATTCCGATACTTAGCGCCGCCGACGCGGACATTGCCGATGCTAAAAAAACGTTCGTCCAGCCGTTCGACCTCTTCAAAGGGCCGCTCTTCCGGGCGAAGATTTACAGGACGGAAAGCTCAGTTCATCTGCTCATGGACTTTCATCACATCATCTTCGACGGCGTTTCATGCAGTATCTTTATGGAGGATCTGGCCGATGCCCATCAGGGGCGTATGATCGCCCCCGAGGAGGTATCGAGTTTCGAGTCCGCTGCGGAGGAGAGGGCGCTTGAAGGCGGCGAGGCATGGAACGCGTCCTCTGAACACTTCAAGAAACTGTTCTCCTCGTTTGAGGAAGTCACAACGCTTCAGCCCGATTATCCGAGTGCGGGGGGAGGCGGAGCTGAGGTTTCGGTCGGCATTCAGATTCCACTGGGAGAAATAGGAGATTTCTGCCGGAATATCGGCATCATGCCGAGCAGTCTCTTCCTAGGCGCGGCGTCCCTCGCGATATGCCGCTTCGTCCGGTCCCGCAGTGTCCTGCTGTGCGCTATCTCCAGCGGACGGGACGACCCGCGCTCCCGGAGGAGCGTTGGGATGAGGGTCAGGACCATCCCACTGGGAGTTCGCTCAACCCCGGAGACAACCATTGAGGGGTACCTCAGCGACGTTCAGGATCGTTTCTTCGAGGCCATCGAAAACCAACTGTATCCTCTGACTAAGATCTCCGCGGACTACGGTTTTAAACCTGACATCATGTACGCATATCAGAACGTTCTCGGCGAGACCGTTCGCTTCCGTGACGCAGAGGTGAAAATAGAGCTGCTCTCGCACGGGATGCCCGCCAAGAACCCCCTCACCGTGACGGTCGCCGAATCGCCGACGCATTTCGGACTCTCTCTGGAGTACGACGAGGCGCTTTACGCCGAATTGACGATAAAAGCCCTGCTGGAAAGCATCGTTCAATCTCTCAATGGCCTGATGGAGGGGGAGTTGTCGGAGAAAATATCGAAAATCCCGGTAATCTGCGAGGAGGGGATGAAAAAAGTCTCCGGCTTCAACTCCCCGATTCAGCCGAGCAGCGACTGCAACCTCTTCAGCATGATAGAGGCGCAGGCGGCGCGTACCCCTGACGCCGAAGCGCTTATCGCCGCCGACAGGACAATGACGTACCGGGAGCTGAACGAGGCTGCCAATCGGCTCGCCCACGGACTGATAGACAGGGGAGTGGAGCGAGGCGACCGCGTTGTGCTGCTTCTGCCGCGAGACAGCCGCGTCATCATAAGCATGCTTGGGGTGATGAAGGCGGGCGGCGTTTATATCCCGGTCGATCCGACATATCCGCCGGAGCGCATTCGCCAGATACTGGAGGACAGCGACGCGCGGTATCTCATCGCGCCGGAGAAGGCCCACGCTGAGGCTGTGACGGCAAACGAAACGAAAAAACTGACGCCGGACGAACTGATGGACAACGCCCCGACGGTCAACCCCGGAGTTGAGGTCGGGCCTGACGATATGATCTATCTTATATATACCTCCGGCTCCACCGGCAAACCCAAGGGGGTCATGCTCAGGCACGGCGGATTGGTCAACTACGTCTCGAACAGACCGGCCAACCTGAACGCCGACCTGATCGCCAAAACGAAGGCTCGCATGGTCTCAGTGACCACAGTCTCATTCGACGCGTTCATCGACGACATATACATCCCGCTTACAAACGGGCTTCCCGTGATACTTGCCTCCGAGGAGGAGGCGGGGCACCCCGAGCGCCTCGCGGAGCTTTTCGAGCGGACGGGCGGAAGCGGCCTGAACGTCACGCCGTCGCGCCTGCAGCAGTTCATGGCCTCTCCTCGCCTCTCGCGCGCTCTTGCGGCCTGCCGATTCTTCGACATCGGCGCAGAGCAGTTTCCTGCGGCGCTTTACAGGGATCTATCGGCCCTCAACCCAGACGCGATAATCCTGAACAGCTACGGCCCCACAGAGGCCACTGTGGCCTGCAACGGCAAAATTGTCGAAGACGCGAGAAAGATCACGGCCGGGCGCCCCATGTGGAACGTCGTGGAGAGCGTCCGTGACCCGGAGGGGCTGCCGCTCCCTGTCGGCGCGTCCGGGGAGCTGTGGATAGGCGGCGAAGGCGTGGCGCTGGGCTACGTCAACAATCCTGAGCTGACCGGAGAACGTTTCGTCGAGGAGAACGGTGTCCGCTACTACAAGAGCGGCGACTTGGCGAAGTGGACGGAAGACGGCGAGATCGTCGTCCTGGGACGCATCGATGAACAGGTGAAACTGCGCGGGCTCAGAATAGAGCTGGGCGAGGTGGAAAATACTGTTTTGACCATCGCGGGGGTACATAACGCGGCAGTGAGAATAAGAAAGATAAGAGGCCAGGAACACCTCTGCGCCTGGTTTACTGCCGACAGGGAGATATCTCCTGCCGTTATGAGGGAAGAGATGTCGAAGACACTGCCGCAATATATGCTGCCGACCGCGTTTTTGCAACTGGAAAAACTCCCGTCGACCATCAGCGGCAAGGTCGATGCCAAGTCTCTGCCGGATCCCGAGCTGGCCGGATCGGCCGCTTACGTTCGACCGGAGACAAAACAGGAGGAGGATTTCGCCCGTATCTTCGAAAGAACGCTCGATCTGACGCGCGTTGGGGCGCTGGATAACTTTTTTGATATCGGCGGTTCGTCTCTTTTGGTCACAAGAGTGATCGTCGAGGCACAAAGCGCCGGGTACGCCTTAAATTACGGGGATGTATTCGCCAATCCCACGCCGCGCGCGCTGGCTGCGGTATCGGTGGCGTCTCCCTCTGCCCAGGCTGAAGCCCCCGTTGTCAAAATACCCTCGGCGCCACGATCGGATGATCGGACGGGGGAACCGGCGCGGCGAGGGACTCTTGCCGATTACGACTACACCTCCATAAACCGCCTGCTTGCCGGCAACGTCACGGTGTCCCTGCGGCGCGGCTCGTACAGGCCGTTGGGTGATATAGCCCTGACCGGAGCCACCGGATTTCTGGGCATTCACGTCCTGCGGGAGTTTTTGGCGAGCGAGCGCGGCACGGTCCGCTGTCTCGTGCGCGGAGGCGCGCTCAATGCCGAACGGAGGCTGAAGGAGCTGCTCGTCTACTACTTCAGCGACGATTTCGAGGACCTCTTCGGCAAAAGGATTTTTGTGGCGGAGGGAGACGCGACCGACCCCGCATCCTGGGAAGCTCTGTTCGCGGCGCCGGTGGACACGCTGTTTAACTGCGCCGCCAACGTGAAACACTTCGCGGTTGGCGACGAGATAGACCGGGTCAACATCGGAGTGCCGGAACAGGGGGTTCGCATGTGCCTGTCGCATCGCGCAAGACTAATACATGTATCCACCACGTCTGTCGCCGGCATGAGTACGGCTGGGCTGGCGCCGGAGGAGAGCGAGCTCACCGAGCAGCGCCTCTATTTCGGGCAGCGATTGGAGGGACAGAAATATCTGAACAGCAAGTTCCTGGCGGAGCGAATGGTCCTCTCGTCGATTGCGGAGCAGGGGCTCGACGCAAAGATCATGCGTGTGGGCAACCTCATGGCTCGTCAGGAGGATGGTGAATTTCAGATCAACTTCAACACCAATAGTTTCATAAGGCTCCTGCGGGCGTACCGCAGACTCGGCCTGATCCCCTGGGATGAGCAGGTCGCGCCTTCGGAGCTCTCTCCTATCGACCTGACGGCCAGGGCGATACTGAAGTTGGCTAAGACTCCGCGCGAATGCTGCGTTTTCCACCCATACGACGACCATGGGGTACTGACGGGCGACGTAATCGACGCACTGAACCGCCGGGGCCTCGGCATCCGTCCGTGCGAGACGGAGGAGTTTGCCGCCGCGCTCGCGGAAGGACTGAAGGATCCTGAGATGAGCTGGGATCTCGGTGTGCTGATAGCTTACTCCGGCGAGGGCGGGGAGAACACTGTTATGCTGCGGTCGAGCAATGCCTACACATCCCAGGCTCTGCGGCGGATGGGTTTCATCTGGCCGCTCGTCGAAGAAGGGTATCTCGACAGCTTTGTCGAAGGATTGAGTTCTCTGGGGTTCTTCGATTGAGCGCTCCCATGTTTCAGCGCAGCGGGCATCTGCTGCGCAAGCGCTTCAGGGGATATTTTGCGGCGACGCTTCTCGTTGCGCTCTCGTCCAATCTGGCCGCTGCCGTCGATCAGGTCATCGTCGGCAACATGCTTGGCGCCAAGGCAATGGCCGCAGTCGGCCTGACTCTGCCGTTTACCTATGGAATATCGGTCATCTATCTGCTCTTCAGCATCGGAGGGTCCATCATGGCGGCAGTGGCGATGGGCCGCCGGGAGATGCGCACTGCAAGCGCCGCATACTCGGCGTCGATGTGGCTCATCGTTCTGGCCGGTCTGCTGGTCATGTTCTCAGGCCTCCGATGGCTTGACGCGCTCACCGGTTTGCTGGCCGGGGGCGACGCGCAGCTCGCGCCGATGGTGAAAAGCTACCTGCGCCCGCTGCTTGCGGGAGTATTATTACTTCTGGTAGTGCCGGGCTGCGGGGAGTTCGTGAGGCTGGACGGACATCCGAGACTGGTCTCGGTCGTCTTGGTGGGCTCCAATGTGGTCAACCTGGTCTGCGATGTGATCTTCATATCTCTGCTGGGAGACGTTTCCGGGGCGGCGTGGGCCACGGTCGTGGGGTATCTCGCGGGTTTTCTGCTCTTGGTTTTTTATGTGAGGTCCCCTGCGCGGACACTGCGTCTTGTGCCGCCGAGCCCGGCGCTGCTGAGTCGCAG
>JAISRE010000058.1 GCA_031273805.1 Synergistaceae bacterium
ACTGATGGTTGGAAATGAAACGTGGAGATATCGTTACAGTGGCAATAAAAGGGGACTATTGGAAACCTCGTCCCGCCCTTATTATTCAATCAAATTTATTTGACGAGCATCCATCGACAACGGTTCTGCCGATAACCAGTGAGCTGAGGAATACTCCGATATTTCGCATAACAATCACTCCAAACAAATGCAATGGGTTGCAAAAATTGTCTCAGGTCATGGTGGATAAGGTTATGACTATCCCGCGCGAAAAATGCGGCGATGTTTTTGGCAGGCTTGAAGATACGGAAATGCTTGAAATCACGAGAGCACTAGCTGTTTTCTTGGGTATCGCATAACCTTAGATTTTTTAACGCTTCATGTCCCTATAAAAATTTTCATAAACTCCAAGATAGAGTAAGACTCTTGTTTTCGAGTCGTATTCATAAGACAATTATAGAGAGTTGAAGAATTAATAAAATTTGTAGTGACAAAACTCCTTAAGTTCTTTATAATCATCATTACGAAATTAGAGAGTGAGGAGGGTGAAGATAATGCAAAAGGCGCTTGACATTCAGATGGAAACCGATAAAATTTTCCAGCGTTCCAGCGTTCCAGCGTTCCAGCGTTCCTCCTGCATAACAAATAAAAAAACAGCGCTCATACCACCTTGATGTCCGCGTTAGGAGTTTTCTGCGCCCTCTGTGTCAATTCAAACCCTGAAAACTTATATAACCTAATTTCCCGAGGTCTTGTAACTATGAACAGAGTTTATTGGTTTTGTCGATGAAAACATAAAAATTTTTAAATTCTTTGATCGATTATTGTCATCGCACAATAATTTTCAAAGAAAAGCTAGTTATACCTAGAACGGAGGTGTTGTAAGTGAAACTTGAACATCGTAGAAACACGCGCTGGTTAGTTTTTCTTTTAGTGGCATTGGCTGTGTTGTCGTGCGTGTCTGTTCGTATACTTGACGCGGCTTCGCCGATTTTCACGATCCCGGACGTGAACGCAGTATCGGAGACGGACTTGGCGAAGGTTAATTTGATGAGGGGCCAGGCAAGCGTCAATGCTGTGGATGACACACCATTCGAAATTACGATCAATTACTCTGGGACGATAACTGAAGCGTTTAGTAGGGACATGACTGTTGTATTTGACAATTGGGCGCGCGGTATACGGGAGATGTCAAATGGTGCTCACACGCTTGCCACTTACAGAGTTTTTGGAAATACTAACAATAGTATGGCCGATGTTTACTGGGATGCAAATACAGATGCAACTTCAATTGAAGACGCACAAAAAAAAGGGATATGGCCTCATATACAGTCAAGATCTTTGGGTGGTTACAGGGATGGGGCAAGCACTGGGATTTTCTTTTCAGACTGGTTCACATACGCCATAATCAACAATGCATATAATGTCAGCCGCCCAGAATACGCAGGGGATTTTAATAGAGCGCTCAGAGCTATTGGGTATGTACTTGCTCATGAGTCGGGACATTATATTTATGGTCAATATGACGAGTATCCTGGAAAGGAAGACTCTTTTTTGGCTCCGTCATACTCGCCTAGAAAAGGCGATATGGTGGCGCTTCCTTCAATTATGGATGGCATGAAAGATCGTCTTGCAACGCGCCCTGGCGATGGTTCAAATGATGATATGCGATTTCTGAATTTTTCGACAGCGGCGCATTACCCTTCAGACCTTTACACGACTGGGCAATTTCGTGGGAATGGGAAAAGTTCCTGGGAACATTTGTCAAATGACCAAAGGGAAAAATTCCCTAAACTGGCATCTGTAATACCCAACGGAAGTTACTCACTTACCACTCAAGGGGAGAGCATTCCCCCTAGAACAATGAGTTATTCCGCAAAACTAACGTCAGCATCAAGAGGCGCGAGTTGGACACCTCCTAAGATATACTGGTATGACAGGAGCGGAACAAGCGTAAGTAACAGACACAGAGTTATTTATCTGCTGGACAACTCCGGAAGTATGTCGGGCACACCTATCAATGAAGCGAAAAAACTTTTGGCAGCTCAGGTAGGATCGCATAAAGTCGGGGACGTTGTCGGCATATATACTTTCGATACTGCCGTGAAGAAGGTTGTACCTTATATTGCCATTACGTCGGATACCGCCTCGGCGACAGAGGGGCACAGGAGCGGTATGATTGCCAAAATCAAGGGCATCCAATCAGGTGGAGGAACGGCCATTTACAATTCTCTTTATTTAGTGCTGGAAGAATTCGAAGCAGACGGTGCCCCCGGATATATCCAGTTGATAACGGACGGCGAGAATGGCTCTTCTGGAAAAACTGTGGATGACGTCATCGCTTTGGCTAAGAGAATAGGTATAGAGGTCAGGGTTACAAAGACCGGAGACAGCGTCCAACCTGATCTGATACGCATTGCCAACGGGACGAGGTTGACAGGCTCTGGAAACGGTGTCAGCGCACCGACGAGAACATTGGATCTTTTAGAAGCGCAGTATGCCAACGCCATTGCTCAGTCCGACGCCATGCTTATGACTTCCGCCACGCAGCGTGTTGAGCAGAGTGCACAGGAGGCCGTGGAATTTTTTGTCGATTCCGGCGTTTCTTATTTGAGTGTTCAGGCTTTAAATCCTTCCGGAGACATAAATGTCGATTTTACCGTCCAGGCGCCCGACGGAACCATCCACCAAATGCTCGATTTGGCTGGTGATTCGGCTCAATGGATGTTCGAGATCCAGAGCCCTGGCGCTGGTAAATGGGTTTTGACCGCCGCGAACAAAGCCACAGCCCCGGTGAACGTCAGTACGTTTATCGTCGGTTATCCTGAGTCCGCCAAGCCTGGAATGGCCGTTGGGATTGGAATAACCGGCTTTGGCAGTGTGCGGGCGGGAGAAAATCAGACACTGACCGCACACACTAGTGGGAATAACTATTATGATTTGACAGGAGTCAAAATTGACGGAGTCCTGAAAACTCCGGCAGAGGAAGAGATAGCGGTCGCTTTCTTTGATGATGGAACCAACGGAGATAAAGTAGCCGGAGACGGAGTTTACACGGCGACGGTGGCTGGAACCAATTTCGTTACAAACGGGCAGTACAAGGCTACTGTTTTTGCCTCCAACCCCGACGGCACGGCGATCGAAACATCGATAGGCGTTTTATATACCATGCCGCCTGATGACGGATCGTGGTCGCCGCCCGTTATGGGAAATATAACCGAAAATTTCCAGAGGCAGGGATTCATGTACTTCAACGTCGAAGGCGGAACAAACCTCGTTCGAGCCTCGTCCGTAAGACTCGACAAGTCGTCGTTGCAGATGAAACCCGGAGATCAGGAGACTTTAACGGCTACGGTATCCCCCGAGACCACGACCAACAAGCGGGTGGACTGGTTCTCGTCGGACAGCTCCGTCGCCATTGTCGATGAAAATGGCGAAGTTTACGCCGTTGCAGCCGGAATTGCTTCAATTACCGCTATAACGGCTGACGGCAACCGGCAGGCAAATTGCAACGTGACTGTCGCGGAAACCGCGGAAGCTACTCCGCCTGAAACTCCGGAACCTGTATACCCGATCAACGGCGCGACTGTGGAGGAAGGGAACTTCACGCTCCGCGCCAGCCCCTTCACGGCGTCGGATGGTTCTGTTTCAACAGGCAGCCGATGGCAAATACAGGTAGGCAGCCAGGTGGAGTTCGATGAAACTCTTACCGTGTCGGGGAATACATTCTTGGTGAATGCCAACATATCGCAATTTGACGATGTCACTGTAGATACTTCTACTGGCAAGAAAATATTGACTGCTCAGTGGCGGATAAAATATTTTTATAAAGACAAAAATGGAGTGGAAGCAGAGACTGATTGGTCAGATTGGGGGCAATTTAAAATTGAAAGCAGTGTAAACGCAGATGATAACAACAACGTCAGCGGCGACGGCGCTTGCTCCTCTGGTTTAGGCGCGTTGTTCCTTGGATTATTTGGGTTGGCTTTGCTCAAAAAGCGTTATAGGTAACAGACCAATGTCAATACTGGATCGATAACGATCCGCAATCAGGTAGGAGGCTTCTCATTAGTTGAGTACCTCCTACCTGATTTTAAGTAACAACAATTTTCTTCAGCACAAAAACATAATGCGTTTACTTGTCCTTCTCACTATGGTTTGACTGTTTTTCTCCTTATCCCAGCGGGAAATGGAAGATTATCGCAGCCATAATATCACCGCCAATAGTTATGAGTGCTTGGGAGTGCAGGTTACATGGACAGGGTCAGGATATAATTTTGGCTGAATATCATGGCTTAATATCGACCAGCCAGAATCTAATGCCTCCGTTTGCGGTATTCTCGCGGTATACGGCGACCGTTCCCTCCCTGTATTCGCGATAAGGCTGATTCAACCGCCCGCAGTCTATAGTCCACGCTTCACCGGTATCAAATTTTTTTCTGAAAGAAATAGTTTCCTGATTATTTCGCCTAGAGATATTGACGCCGTATTCTGGGTTCGAAGAAACCTCTCCGCTTCCGAAAGTCAGCCAGCCGCTGCTAATAAGGGGCGCGTTATTGCCGCTTGGGATGTTGATGAACATTACAAAGGCTGATGCGTTGTCCTGAGCGTCACGCCCGCAATAAACAGCTCCGAACGCTCCCGATAGCTGACGCAAATTCGAGTCCTTTATTGAGAGTTCGCCACCGGAGATTCTCTCCATACCGCCGGATTTTGCTCTCCATACCCATTCGTTAAAAGGCCTTTCCCATTCGTAGCGTTTCATATCTCCTATCGCCTTTACAAATACGTCCTGCCAGCTTACTCCGGCGTTGAGTTCCCCTCCTCTATCCAAGATTCTCTTGTCATAGTCGTCCCTGTCTCCGTCGTTAAAATATTCCACAAAATATGCCTTGCCGTTCTTGAACGACACGACGATGGATATCATTCCGCCTGCGATATAGAAGCTCTTTGTCTCCCAGTGGATTTTTTTTACATCGTCAAGCAGCGAAGCCGCGTAGTCGTATCTCCTCCAATTATTGGCAGCGTATTTCTCAAAAACCCGATCTACATTCCTGACGGACATTCCCGGTTTAAGCCCTTTTATATACGGCAAACGCTCAAAGTTAGTTGAGGCGTAGCCCATCACCGCAGGGTTGAAATCGTCCTCGTCGTTTTTTGGTGAAGTTGACCATACGTATAATAATATATGGTCCGGTGCTGAATAAATGGTGTCTCTTTGATAAAATTTATAGACAGTGTTAAGTGATTTTTCTGTCTTTAGTATCTCCCATTCGCCCTCGTAATATCTCTTCAACAGCTCATCAATACTTTTCACTCCCGCAGTGGATTTGCCGGCGAACATAGTTATGCAGCAAGAGAAAATCATCAGGAACGAGAAAATTTTTAAAGCCATCGATTTTGCCATATAATAACCCCAGCTTCCATTTTGTCCTTATACATTGAGGCAAAAGCAGAAGAATTAGCCTCATGGACTAACACTAACAACAAAATTATACGATGGTGCTCCAATTATGGCAATGCCGCAGGTTATAGTATGCTGGATGCAGTATATACTTAAAATATAGATTTAAGGGATATAATGCTCCCAGGAATTAGTGCCACCCGTTAAGCAATAAAGCAGATGGAGTCGGATTTGGTAAGCTGAACGGATAGTCGTATTTTGAATTTACGGAGGTATTGCCATGAAGAAATTTTTTCTCGCGCCGCTGTTGTGTTTGATGGTTTCGTCCTGTGCATGGGCGGAGGGGTTTGTTCGCGTCGCGGCGACGGGGATTGCTGTAAACGTTCGCGCGGAGGCGGACGCGGAGGGATTGTACTGCGTCGTCGGCAGAGAGCTTCCGATATTGGAAAAACCGCTCTCGCCGATGCCTGACACCGAATATTTGGACGAGTTGGAGGGAATAGACGGCGTTATTGTATATGGCAATCATGTGGAACTGCGACCGGCAGCGGACGGGTGGTTCGAACTGATGTCGCCTTACGACGGGAGCGTACTCGGCTACATCCCTAAAAAAGGCCTCGAAAGGGTCCCCGATTACGAGCACGCGGGCAAAACGGGCAAAAAATATTTCATGGCGAACGGTGACGGCCCGGAACTTTCTCTTCAGCCCGGCAAGGGCGGGGATGGATACAGCTTGTCGAGTTACGGCTACTCTCTCGCCAAAGGCGAGGTCGTTAAATCCGTCGGCTCACGGAGCCACGCCGGCGAGCGCTGGCTTCTGCTCGAATTCGACACGGATTACAGCGGTGGAAGCAGCGGTGTTGGGGCGCGTTACGCCTGGTCGCCGGAAAAAAATTTCACCGA
>JAISRE010000136.1 GCA_031273805.1 Synergistaceae bacterium
CGTTCCGTTCCGCACTCCCCGGACATCGCTGCGGGCGATGATTACGAAGTCCTTGTCCATCTCGTCGCGGACCTTAGCTGCGGCTTTTATCTTTCCAACCATCTCTTCGGTCGCGATTACCTTCTTGCCTCCGACATGCCCACATCGTTTCGGGAATTCCTGATCCTCAATATGAAAGGCGGCTATACCCGTTTTTATGAGCAGATCAGTTGTATATAATACGTTTATCGCGTTTCCGAACCCCGTATCAGCGTCCGCTATCACTGGGATGCTCACAGTAGAGGCTATGTTGCGGCATATAGCCGCAAGTTCAGTCAGCGACACAAAGCCAAGGTCAGGTTTACCCAGATATGTTACGGAGATGGAGTATCCAGATATGCCTATCGCCTTAAAACCGCAAATCTCCATTATCTTTGCTGACATGGCGTCATATGTTCCCGGTTTGATGATAGTTTTTTTCTCGGCCATTATTTGCCGTAATTTCGTAGTCGGTCTCATTCGTCAATCTCCCCTTACTTGTTTAATATATCCCATCTCTGTGGATGTTTTTTGTGCAGCCATTTTTACAATTTCTGCCAGATAACATTCATTGTCTTCCTCGTCTAAACGCACCTTGCCGATAGTGAGACATGCTTTGACCGTGCGGTCCTTGTCAAAAATGGGAGCGGATACGGAGATAGTCCCGCTTATGCGTTCTCCGATTGTCAGACAGTACCCGTCAACTCGGATTTTTTTAAGCGCCTGACGGATTTTATCCACGTCCGTCTCCGTGTTCGGCGTCAAAGGTTTGGGCTTCACCAACGCAAAATATTCATCCCAGTACTCCTCAGGTTGATACGCCAAAAGCACCTTTCCCGCCGAACCCGCGTAAAGCGGAAGCGGTTCCCCTACCTTCACGAACATACGTATGCTGGCGTCTCCCTCGACCTTTTTAACGCATACTCGATGATATTGCGACAGGACATTGAGCGACACGTAGTCGTTCGTCACGGCGGCAAGCTCCTTCATTATGGGTTCGACGGTGCGGTCCATATTGAATTGGAGGGCTGCTATGCTGCCAAGGTAAAAAAGCTTGTGTCCGAGATAATAATTGCGCCCATCCTTTTTCAAATACCCGTCCTGAAGCATTGTCGATATAAACCTTGCCGCAGTAGAAACCGGCAGGTCGACGGCTTCAGCTATCTCGCTCAAAGTCATCTCGGTTCTATCGAATGAGAAAGCGTTAAGAATCGCAAATAACCTTGAAATAGATTGTACCGTCTCGCCCACTTCTCAATTACCTCGCTTATTATGCTCGCTTAACTTTACGCCTTTGCAAGACCCTCCTTATGCCGGGCCAGAAAATGGCGATCACAATCATTAACGCTAAAACCTTGCTGATCGTTCCCTGAAAAAAAATTGAGATTTCACCGCCGCTGATGCGAAGAGATTGGTGAAACGTCCTCTCCGCTATCGGTCCCAGGATCGCTCCAAGGATAAAACCGATTATCGGGTAATCATATTTTTTCATCGCGTACCCCAAAAAACCCGTCGCCAGCGCCAGAATGACGTCCTGCCAGTATCCTTTAAGCGCGAACGCCCCCACCGCGCAAAACACGACGACGCACGGCGCCAGCAACCTGTTCTGTATAGTCGTAATCCGGCTGATATACCCTCCGCCCAACACTCCAAAAACGAGCATGAAAATGTTGATGAGAAAAAAAGAGCTCATCACAGTGTATACTAATTCCGAGTTTACGGCAAACAGGTCTGGCCCTGGCACAAGCCCGTGCATCGTCATAGCTCCAAGCATTATGGCCATCGACGAACTACCCGGAATGCCCATGGTGAGCGTCGGAATGAGAGATGTGGCAGTGACGGCGTTGTTAGACGACTCCGGCGCGATTACACCTTGGACGTTACCCTCGCCATACGGCGTCTCACCCTCGCGTTTTGTATTGGCCTGCGTCATGTAGGCCAGAAAAGATGCGGTAGTGACGCCGAGCGCCGGCATCGCTCCAATTATCGAGCCGATAAGGGAGGATTTTACCAAGTTGGCTGGGTAATCGAGCGTCATCCGACACCCCTTCAGGACGTTGCGAAGTTTTCCTGGATTCGCTAACTCTGAAATGGAGCCGCTCCCGGATTCCATCAGGATCATTATTTCCGATATTGCAAATATCCCGATCATCATGGCGGTCACGTTCATGCCGTCGCCCAGATACCACGTCCCATATGAAAATCTTGGATATCCGGTAATCACATCCATGCCGACGAAGCTGAACATCATGCCAAGGCCGCAGGTTATCAACCCCTTGATTATCCTGTTCTCCCCCAACGCCCCGACTATACACAGACTCAGTATAGCTATCAAAAAAGACTGAGGCGGCCCGAAAGCCAGGACCAACCTAGTTACGAGGGGCGCCATTGTTATGAGAAGCACAGTCCCGAAAATACCTCCTATGAAGCTCGACATTGTCGAGAGGCCAATCGCGATATCGCCATGTCCTTGCCTTGCCAGCGGATATCCGTCGTAGGTTGTGGCTCCGCTGGCCGGCGTGCCCGGAGTGTTGAGCAGTATTGCCGAAATAGAGCCTCCATATGTCGCTCCGCAGTAAAGCGAGGAAAGCAGTATCAAACATGTGTCCGGAGGCCGGCCGAAGGAGAGCGGCAGAGCAAGGGTCATTGCAATATTTGCCCCGAGCCCTGGCAGCGCGCCGATGACAATGCCTACACCAGTACCCAGCAGCGCGGTCAGCAGGTTTTGCGCAGAGAAACAGCTTAGCAGCCCCTGTAGGATCATCAATACATCACCCCTCCGAGCAGAAGCCCGACAGGCAGCTTTATGTCAAGCGCCATTTCGAACACAGCGTAGACGACCGCTGTCATGCAGACCACCAAGATTGTGGACACAAGCTTGTTGCGATAACCGTACGTCCAAAAACTGAACGATAGATACAATATCGTCGAGGTTATATATCCTATAATCAGCATCCCTATCATGTATCCCACAATCAGCAGTCCCGTTATCCAAAATCTTGTGACATAAACGGACGGTTTATCGCCTCCGCGTTCCATGCCGCGCTGACTAGCTAATTTGAAGAAATTTACTACGGCAATTACAAGAGAGAGCGTCAGAGTGATTGACGCGATGACCGTCGGAAATAACCCGGCTCTTTCCGGAAAGTGCCGCGCGCTTACGATCACATAAACGCATAACGACGCGATGAGACAAGCTGCGGCTACGTCACTTTTTTTAGCGGTCTTTGCCAGTTTCATAAACCGAGACCACCTTTCTATTTATTTTTTAAACATGTGGGCGAATTTTTCCACATCCTTGAAATATTTTTCTGCCAAAGCCTTAAAAATTTCATCGGAACGAACGTCCAGCGTGCCTTGAGATTGATCGATGTACTTCGTCATCGCCTCTCCCTTCGCAGCTGATTCGAACGCGTCGATGAGAACGGCTTTCACCTCGCGAGGCAGCCCTTTTGGGGCTATGAAACCGCGGCTGGTACTGCTGATTATGGGATATCCTTCCTCTATGAAAGTCGGCACGTCCTGAAGGGCCGGGTGTCTCGTTTCCCCGCAGTACGCCAATATTTTGCACTGTCCGGCTTTTGCCTGCTGGATGGCGCTGACCGCGTCAATAGCCCACAACTCAACGTGACCGCCCAGAAACGCCGCTTTGGCGGCTGAATTTCCCTCGAATGGGACATCATTAAACTTGATTCCGAGCGAGTCCTCCATCATAACTATCTGAAGATGAGCGGAGGAACCCACTCCGGAATTTGCCACCGACGGGATTTTTCCCGACTTGCAGTATGCGATCAATTCCTTGACGTTCGAATACGGGGCGTCTGGACGAGCCGCCAGCACTCTGTATTCAGTAACGATGTTAGTCAGATAATCAAAGTCGGAAAGCGCTTTAACTTCGGGATTCGTAGTCAATTCTTTCACGGCGAGCGAGGGGTTGTTGACGTAAACAAGCGTATAACCGTCCGGTTTCGCCCTTTTGAGCATGGACATGGCGACGATCCCTCCTCCTCCGGTCTGGTAATCGGAGATTATCCTCACTCCCAGCTTCGCCTCGATCGCTTGTTGCATGGCCTTGACCTCCAAATCTCCAGAACCTCCGGCCGATACCTGGAATATCACAGTTATGGGTTTCGCGGGCCATGTGGATTTGCCATCCTGCGCTGCTGAACTCTCAGATACATAAAATACTGTCGATGCCATCACCGCAAACACGAACAAGGCTATTTTTTTCATAACTATTCCCCTTTCGAATTTTTCGAACCACTCAGTTCGAAATCGCGTCGGATAAACTCGATCATTCCGCCCACATTCAGGATCTCTATTATTTCATTGGGGAACGGGGCGAAGGTTCTAATCTCTCCGCTCGACAGGTTCTTTACAATACCGGATGAGAGATCCACGTCTCCCCTGTCTCCGTCTAAAAACATCTCGCCTATTTCTGGTAATTCGATGGCAGGCACGCCTGCTCCTATACAATTTCTGTAGAAGATGGCCGAAAAGGAGTCGGCCAGGATACATCCAATTTGCAATTCTTTCAAAAGATGCGACGCCGGACGGCTCGAACCGCAGCCAAAATTTCTTCCTGCGACAATTATGTCGTTCGGCTCCACCGATCTTGCAAACTCAGGTCTGTTCGCGCTCATACAAGCCCATTTGCGCTCGTCGTCCGGGACCTTATTGTGCATGACAGTGCTCGGATACATCAAATCAGTGCTTATGTTGTCTCCAAATTTCCATACTCTTCCATTTTTAGTTTCGCTCATATCAATCACACCTGCAAATACGCCCTGGGATCGGCGATGCTTCCGGATATCGCGGAAGCCGCCACAGTCGCCGGGGACGCGAGATATACTTCTGACTTTGGACTTCCCATACGTCCGCAGAAATTTCGGTTCGTAGTTGATATGCAACGTTCGCCAGATGCCAGAACGCCCTTGCCGCCTCCTGCGCATGGACCACATGTTGGCCCGTCGATTATCGCCCCTGCGTCCATAAATATTTCGAACAGACCTTCGCGCATTGCCTGCCGATAGATATTCATGGAAGCAGGGTTCACGATGAGTCTCGCATGATCCGCTATGCGGCGTCCCCTCAGAATTGACGCGGCAACTCGCAGATCCTCGATGCGGCAATTAGTGCATGACCCCAGAAATGCCTGGTCAATTTTGGTTCCGAAGACTTCGAGCAGTGGTTTACTGTTTGAGAGGTCATGCGGACAGGCGACATATGGTTCCAGTTCTCCCGCGTTTACCTCGATCACCTCCTTGAATTTCGCGTCGGGATCGCTGATTACTGGATGAAACGTTTCGTCGGTTCTACTCTTCAGATAATCGATGACCTTATCGTCCGCTTCAAACAGTGCGAATTTAGCGCCAAGCTCTATGCCCATGTTTGATATTGTGAGCCTTGCCTCCAGCGACATGTCTCTGACAGTGGAACCGGCGAACTCGATCGAACAATAGCGAGCCATATCGGAGCCATATTTACCAGCGAGGTAAAGCACGATATCTTTCGAATAGACTCCGTCAGGGAGTCGACCGTCAATAATTATCTTGATGCTTTCGGGCACCTTGAACCAGAGTTTCCCATATATGATTGCATACATTAGATCGTCCGGCCCTATTCCCCTGGCGGCGCAGTTGAGAGCGCCATATGTGCAGGTGTGCGAATCAGTAGCCGCAACGAGCTCTCCGGGGCGCGCAAAACCTTCCTCAACGAATAGCACATGACAGATACCGTGACGACCAATATCATAAAAAAACCTTAAGCCATATCGTTTCGCCAATCTTCTGCATGCAGCGTAATCCTCCGCGTCTCCGATGGTCGATGGCGGAACCTGATGTTCGATTGGCAGTATTATTCTGTCCGCGTCCCATAACCTTTTCACTCCGAGCTCATCCAAATTACGTTCCAATAGCTTGCCAAATCCATCGTTAATCCTGACCCTGTCCACACACGCCATTACTATTTGCCCTGGCGTAACGCAGTTCAACCCAGAGTGTCCAGCCAAAACTTTTTCCGCCATTGTCATTCCCATACTATCCCTCCTACTGACCATGTTTTACCGTATTATGGAAATAATATCATTATTCGGTAAAAGTATTATAAATACACTCGATTTATTTTGTCAAGTAGGAGCGTCTGTCCTTGCCAGGCGGATTCTGAAATCGGCAGGGAAGGAGAGCAAAAGGGCGGTCAAACGCCGCCCCAAAAAAACACCGAAGAAGGGAGCGTCTCTCTCAAGCTGGAATGCTCTGGCAGACAGACGCGACGCCGCATGAATCTCCTATAAAAACGACCATTACGTTCTTGACGACGGCGGGCGTGTATGTTTGGAGACGAAGACAGCGGTTGCAGGTTCGAGAGACGTTTAGCGGAGAGGTTTTGCTATGGCACGGCGACCGTGCAGTGAAGCCGAGGAAGCTGGAACGCCCTGTGTCGACAGCGAAAGCTGAGGCGGA
>JAISRE010000152.1 GCA_031273805.1 Synergistaceae bacterium
CTTTACAGACTCACGCTACCCAATGAAGAATGCCCTGTTCAAGATCCAATCTGAGTATTCTGGTCGCATCCCGATCATCGCCTTCGTTTGCGTCAAGGCCCGCCACACGTCTGGATTTCCCTTTTGCGCCATAGAAGTCACTGCGCCCGCGCTGGTCGTCCCTATTTTTAATATCGACCGCAAGTCCTGAAACATGAATACCCTGTGCCTGTAAAGAAGTCCTAAGAGCGTCCAATTGATTTTGAAGCATCTGCTTCAGATGTTCGTTATCAACCTTGAATGTCGCCTCCACACCCTGTGAATTCGAGTTCAGCGAGACATCTATGCGACCGAGCGAGGGTGGCTCAACTACAATTCGAGCTTCGACCGTTCCATCGTTTTTCATAAACTCCAGAACCGACGTCAATCCCTCTCCAAATGCGTCTCCTGATTTCAGCACATAACTGCTCCCAGGTTGGCTCAATCCATTCGCTTCAGCGCGAACCGCGCTCGAAACGCCGGAGACAGTCTCCTTAGCGTCAGCCAGCATGGCGGCAAAGAGCGGTGTCCCTCCCTTTTCGGAGACGGAGCTACCCTCTCTCGAGGACTCCGTCCCTTGAGAGCTTACCCTGGTCAGGGGTTTCCTGCGCTCCGGTATGCCGTTATTATTCGCCCTGTTATCCTCTCTGCCCGCAGCGCCGCCATCAGAACGGGCGTCGTATTCACTCCTCGGGCGCAAAGACAGGTTTTCAAGGGGCGCCGCCAAGTCCGGCGTCTCATCGCCCGCATCATCAGCGTCATCCAGCGAGGATTCACCTGTCAAAGGCGTATTGTTCTCCAAAATGTCCCAGCTCTCCAACGATACAACCGGTGTTTCTATATTTTTTTGTTCTTTTTGGGCATATTGAACATGAAGGACCGCATTTTTTTCACCGATCTCCCTGTCGGTCGATATAATTTCCCCTTCGGACACACCTGAGCCATCAATGGCCGCGTCAGAAAAAACATCGGAGGCAGCAGGCCCCTTCACAGGTTTCGTCATATTCGCGCTCGTCGCGTCTTCAGCGTCAAACACGACATCGGCCATATCAGCCTCACCCTCAAGCAATGGGAGATCGCGTACAGTCTCACTCTGAGGAGGAGCAGTAAACGGCAATTGGAGATCGCTGAAAGCCTCGCTGCGCAACGGGTAATCGAGGGGAGTCTCACTCTGTGGAGAACCAGTAAAGGGCAGCGGGAGATCAGGGAGATCCTCACTCTGAGGAGAACCGGCAAAAGGCAGCGGGAGATCATGGGGAGTCTCACTCTGCAAAGAGCCGGCAAGCGGCAGCGGGAGATCAGGGAGAGTCTCACCCTGCAGAGAACCAGTAAAGGCTAATGTCCGCTCCTCATCTAAAATAACGGGGTATGTAATCGCGGCCGGCAGCTGCAATTTATCCAGAACCCCATCCCCATCCTCATACTCTCGCTCATCCTCATCTTTATCCGCGACGCTAATCGGACTCTCCTCAAGCGTAGCGGATTCAGGAGCATTCTCAACCTCATTGGCGTTTAACGCGGCTGAGATATCAGGGTACAATTCCCTCAAAATTACATCAGGATCGAAGCGGCCCGTTTTTGAGTCATCCCGATTTGCCGCAATTTTACCGAACAACTCCGGTTCTATGGATTTCCTGTCAAACGAGGAGGCCATTTCAGATATACACGCCCTCATCGGCACATTATGAGCTCTCATATTTGCGGCTAGACAAGATATCTTTTCATAAGAAACATCATTACGCGCACTCGCGCTATGTCCCTCTGTCGTCCCCTTCATGGAAAAGAGCACATTCAAGAATGCCGAATCCGCTCCACCCTCAGTAAGAGGGATTGCGCCCTGAGATTCCGGGACATCCAATTTCATTTCGGACTGCATCTGGAAAAAATCCTGCGTCGACGCAGTTGAATTTGTAACTTGAACGCTCATTTCATCACCCCTGATTCTGACTAACCGACAGCAGATAGAAAACCCTGCCTCTTATTTTTTCTTATTCCTCTGAAATTCTGTCAGCTGTTCCGTCAGCCTTGCCGCCGCATCCGGGTTCATGCGCCCCAGAAGATTTCCTCTGATGTCCTGAGGCAAACCATCCAGTATTGCCACAGCCAGATTATCACTCAAGCGCTCCATAATGGCCGCCGCGTTTCTTGGGGACATATCCTGAAAAGTTCTGACGGTCTCCTCGATCTCAGCCCTCTGCGCCTCGGTGACTTCAGGCCCCCTTCCTGAATCCATGTCATTGCTCAGCGCCTCGAGTCTGGACGCAATCTCCTCTCTTGCCGCAGTCAGATCACTCTCTCTGATTGACAGATCGGATGAAAGAATTTCCAGGTTGCGTCCATACTCGTCAAGGGATCTGGCTTCAACCGCCAGACTTTGCTCCCACTCATCGAGCTCGATACGCCGACGCTCATCCACGGTAAGAGAATACACATCCGGAATTCCAAGTAATTTCGCAAGATCCGGACCAATTCTTGGCAGCTTCGGCACCAGTGGATACACGACGGGCCTCAGGTCCACACTCCCGCTTGCCTGCAAACCGGCGGCCGCTCCCGCTATAAGCAGAAGCGTCAAAATAAAAAAACCGCAACCTCTCTTTTTTTTCTTCTTCTTCCTCGTAACCCTGCCGGTATCCGGCGAGGTCCTGGAATCTGGGGTTGCGGATTCTTCGTCTAGTGGGTCTATATTCTGAAAATCAGCCATTATCAATCGCCCCTGGAGTATTTTCGGTATAGTGCAAGCACATTCTTAACATATCTTTGCGTCTCCGGAAAAGGAGGCACGCCATCATAGGAGTCCACCCTGCCAGAACCCGCGTTGTACGCCGCCAACGTTTTTACATAGTCCCCGTTATATTTATCGGACAGCTGAGCCAGATATTTTATACCCCCTTCGAGATTTCTTTTAGGGTCATGCGGATCGACCCCAAGTCCTCTGGCAGTTCCAGGCATCAGTTGCATCAAGCCAATCGCGCCGGCACTCGAAACGGCATTCGGATTGCCGCCGGATTCGCTCCGCATCACTGCCCTCGCCAGATCCGGCTCAACCCCATACTTGGCGCACAGTTCCTGCAGGTCCGACTCCCACATAGCCATTCGCTCAGACAATCCCTGCGGAATGCTGTACGCATCGTCGTCGCGTTCATATGGATCGTCCAAAACCTCCTCCAGGACTTTTTCAAACCTGTCATCATGCGTCGATGGATCGTCGGGGACCGTCGGTTTTGGATAGATCATGCCCTCTATCTCCTTAATTCGTCCAAGCACTCTGGTAATATTGGCAACCGGCAGTCTCATATATGTCCCCTCCTTTGCATGTTACGCCTATATCTCATAGACGTAATATCATCCAGGTTTTTCTGCTCCTGGCTGATAATATCCTTGCTCGCGCGTTCTTCTAATTTTCCGACATAGCGCTCCATAATTTGGACGTTTTGATGTCTGTGCAACAACTCGGCCTTTGTCTCCTCGATCTTAAATCTGCATTCATCGAGCTCCTGTCTGTCAAAGCTCAAGTTTCGCTCCATAAGGTCTATGCTCTGGCGCTCAAACCACAGCTGCTGAGGGGAAACAGTCTCGCTTGCGCCACTGCAAAAATTTGCAACCGCGCTGTCTCTCTGCGCCTCCAGCATGTTTATTCTGTCCAGGATGGTTCCCTCTTCCTGAAGATGTTCCGCAAGCTCTCCCTGCGTAACTTCGCGCTCGACAGAGCGCACTCGAAGAACTCTTTTAAAACGGCCTACCTCCTGATTCATAGCGGACATCCTTTCAAAAAAAATATTACAGGCGCCGATCCGCCGCAAATATCACGGATTCAATCTGCCAGACAGCTATTTATACCTCTACAATATAGGTTGCCTCGGCACGCCCGAAACGACATGAGCCGCCTGAGGTCTGAGTGCCAGCTTGAGCAGCTGACCAACGCTATCATCGAACGAAAAACTTTCGCCGATGCCCTGAGTCAAAAATGAATCAACCGACTCTATGTGCTCGAGAGCCCAGTCAACCTTTGGATTGCTTCCATGTTTATAGGCCCCGATATTGATAAGATCCTGAGCGTCTTCGAATACAGCCAACAGCTCCCTCACCCTGCCTGACGCGGCCATCTGTTCATCAGATACAACCGACGGCATTACCCTGCTTATACTGCGCTGCACATCGACTGACGGATAGTGATATTTAGACGCAAGCTGACGGCTCAAAACAAAGTGCCCATCGAGAATACCGCGCACTGTATCTGAAATGGGCTCATTCATATCGTCGCCCTCCACCAGCACAGAGTATATGGCCGTGATGCTGCCCTGCTCACCCGCTCCAGCTCGTTCCAAAAGCCTTGGCAGGAACGCGAACACCGACGGTGTATAGCCTCGGGTCGCTGGAGGTTCGCCTATAGCGAGACCAACGTCACGCTGAGCCATTGCCACCCTGGTTATGGAGTCCATCATCATCAGCACATTTTTGCCGGCGTCCCTGAAATACTCGGCTATAGCTGTAGCGGTGAGGGCTGCCTTCAGACGAACAAGGGGAGGCTGGTCAGATGTGGCCACTATCACAACGGATCTTGCAAGTCCAGACTCTCCAAGATCACGCTCCAGGAACTCCTTCACCTCTCTGCCTCGTTCACCCACCAGCGCTATGACGTTTACATCCGCTTCGGTGTTTCGGGCCATCATTCCCAGTAAAACGCTCTTGCCAACCCCTGAGCCGGCAAATATCCCAACACGCTGTCCCTGGCCAAGCGTGAGCAATCCGTCTATTACCTTAACCCCAACGGAGAGAGGTTTTGTAATCATCTGTCTCCTGAGAGGATGCGGGGGCGCGGCTGTCAGAGGATAGTAGTCCACTGCCGGAACCGGGCCTAACGCGTCCAATGGATTACCAAGCCCGTCCAGAACACGACCCAGGAGTGAGTTCGACACGTTCACGCCAAGCGGACGCCCCATCGACAGGACGTCACACCCAGGACCTATGTCGGAGATATCCCCCAGCGGCATCAGAAGCACCCTGTCTGTTCTGAAACCCACAACCTCGGCGCGAAGAATCGTATCCCTGTTGCGAAACCTCACCTCGCACAGATCGCCCATCTGCACATCCGGTCCTTGAGATTCTATAACCAGCCCAACGACCTGCACAACCCGCCCATTTATGCGTATAAGCTCGGTCTGCGCAATCCGCCCCTCGAGCGCGATAAATATATTCTCAAGCCTGGCGTCGCCGTCAAGCTCTTTCATTCCGCTAATCCGCGTCGTTCCCATCGCTCTCTGCCGTCTCGTCAGACGCCATAATCTCCATCAGCAAGCTCTCAACCTCTGAAGAAATCTGTTCCAACTGCGTTCTCCATCTCGCATCGTATATTCCAAGGTTTGTTTCCACAAGACAGCTTCCTCTGTCAATATGGTCGTCCGACAACAATTCAAAAAACTTCACCCCTCGTATGGAGTCCGTGAGAGTATCCTTAATGCTCTCTATCATTAAAATATCGGCGGGGTTCAGATAGATCATTATCCTCTCCCTGTCGCTAATGCGCTTGAGTATATTGCCAAGAACCCTCTCAGCCGCCTCATGATCGAGATCAACACGCACCAGCAGCATCCTGCGTAACATCATCTCCCACAGCCGAACCAACTGCGGCGCGTGTGAGATTGCCAGACGCTCTCTCGACTCTTCGAGAGATTTGCTCATCGCGCCCAATAAATAGAGGGCATTCGAAAACTTGCCCTCATACTCCGCTCTCATGTCCGCCTCGGATTTTTTGAGACCTTCCTTGTGTCCACTTGAGAACCCGTCCTCGTAACCGGACTTCCGGGACGACTCATAGCGCTCGTGCGCCTCACTCTCGGCCTTTTCATGGAGCTCCGACCTCTCGCGCTTCAGCTTCTCCCTCTCAGAATCCATCTGAGTTTTCAAATTCTGAACCAGAGATCTTGTCTCCGAGAGCTCAGACTCCCTGCTGCGAATCTCAGATTTCAGTTTTTTTATCTCTGCCTCCGCAACCATAAGAGCCGACTGTTCCGTAGCTTTTGCCTCAGAATCAGCAACAGATACAGACGTATCTTCAAGAGGAGGAACATCCTCCATCTGGCCGTTACTCACCCTCACTGTGCCCGGGAGAAGGCGCACAGCCCTTATCAAACGCTGCCTGGAAGGATTGCTAGACAACCAACTCCTCCTCTCCGCTGCGGGCTATGACGATTTCCCCTGCTTCCTCCAAGGCACGGACAACGTTTACTATCTTCTGCTGAGCTTCCTCAACCATACGCACCCTGACCGGACCCATAAAATCCATGTCCTCTCTCAGCATGTCCGCCGCTCGCTTGGACATGTTTTTGAAGAACTTTTGCCTCAAATCCTCGGTAGCGCCCTTCAAAGCGAGACCAAGATCCTTTAGATCCACCTCGCGCAGCACCCTCTGCAGAGAGCGATCATCCATGCCTCCAATATCGTCGAACATGAATAGACGCTTCTTGATCTCCTCCGCGAGCTCCGGATCCTGCTCCTCCAGGGCCTCTATAATGTTGCGCTCCGTTCCGCGGTCTACCCTGTTTATAAGGTTGACAACGGTGTCGATGCCGCCTGCTATCGTAAAGTCCTGTCCCATGACCGTAGAAAGTTTCCTTTCAAGAACTCTCTCCACCTCCCGAAGCACCTCGGGCGTGATTCTGTCCATCTTCGCAATGCGCCTCGTAACATCCCACTGCGACGCCGGCGGCAAACCGCCAAGTACAAGCGCCGATTGATCCGGTGAAAGATAGGAGAGTATGAGCGCTATCGTCTGCGGATGTTCGTTCTGTATAAAACTGAGAAGCTGCTGCGGATCGGTATGCCTGACAAAGTCGAAAGGACGCACCTGAAGACTTGCGGTAATACGACGCAGGATATCCTGCGCTTTTTCCGGCCCAAGCGCCTGCTCCAGGAGTTTACGGGCATAATCAACACCGCCCTGAGTCATAAACTCATGGGCCATTATCATCTCCTGGGCCTCTTTAAGCACATCGAGCTTGACGTCTGGCGTTACCTTTCTAAGATTGGCTATTTCAAGCGTCAGGAGCTCGATGGTTGTATCGTCAATATGCCGATAAGCCTTCGCAACCGCGTCAGGGCCCAGGGCGACGAGCAGTATCGCTGCCTTTTCACGTCCTTTGAGGTCTAATGTCTTACTCATACATCGTCAACCACCCAGTTTTTAATCAAATTAGCAAGTTCCTCGGGGTTGTTTATAGCGTAATTTCTCAGCTGCTCCTCAAGGATCGACAACTCACCCTGTGAAGTCATAAGATCCGGATTCTCGAGAAGTTCTCTCAATGAAGGAGTCTGATCCGCCTCTGCGGCGCGCGCGCGCTGTAACATCGCCATCCTCCTGCGCTTTCTCAGCCACAACACTAACATGGTTGTGACAGCCATAAGCATTATAATAAATGACCCAATGCCTATAATAAACTTCTGTCTGCGCTCAGCCGCGAGTCTCGCGGCATAAGCGTCAGCAACAGACGTGTCGAAAGGCATCGACATTATCGAAAGACTGTCTCCGCGATTCTCATCCGCTCCAATTGCCGTGGCTACCGCCCCGCGCCACCTATCGAGTTCATCCTGTTCGAGAGTTCCGTCTATCAGAACAGTGGCCGTCATCCTCTTTATCTTGCCCTGAGTCTCGATCTCAGATGATTCGTGAGTCGAGTTGTCATAATTTGTAACGTTGTCGCTCCTGTCATACTGAGCCTCACCCGGTCCCTGCCCAGTATTTACCACATATCCGGGGATATTCGTTGTGGTTCCGGGTATTCCGCCAGTTATTCCAGCAGGTCCGCTGTAGCTCTCCTCTGTCGTCTGAGTGCTCTGAACCGGGCCGTGTATCTTATCAGGCAGCGTATACACAGTTCTCTTTGACGCCTGTCGCTTGTCGAAGTCCAGCTCTACGCGGACTGCAGCCTTGACCTTTCCGGGCCCATAGACCTTCTCCATTGTATCGCGTATCTTTTTTTCCAGCTCAGTCTCATAGTCCTTCTCAAACTGTCTCTGTTTCAGAACTATTTTGTTTCCGTTCTGTATTGTCAGAGTATCATCCAGTATATCCTCGAACGGTATCTGCCCGTCAGCGTCGACGAGAGTGACATTTTCAGGCATGAGACCTTCGACACTGCTTGCGACAAGATGCACTACCGCGCGAGCTTGATCCTGCCCAAACTCCGCGCCTGACCTGAGCTTGAGCAGCACAGCCGCAGTCGATGGCCGTTGTTGCTCGAGGAACAGCTTGGACTCAGGGACTACAATGGAGACCCTTACCGACGACACAGAGCTCATTTCGCGGATAGTGCGGGCGAGTTCGCCCTCCAACGCGCGATAGTAATCGATTTTCTCCTGGAAACTCGTCCGGCCCATCTTAGTCTGATCAAAACGCTCGAACCCAACTATGCCGCCACTAGGAATCCCCTTTGCGGCTAATGCTATGCGGGCCTCGTACACATGAGACGAGGGAACTAAAATCGCGTTGGCCTGCGAATCCGTGCGATAGGGGATTTTTTGCTCTCGCAGGTATTCGATCACCGCCTCCTGATCTCTGGCCTCGAGACCGGAGAATATCGGGTCATATGCCGTTCTCCCAGCTATCAGCGCCACTGACATCACGCCGCCTAAAACAAGCACAGCCGACGCAATCAATGATATCTGCTGCCAACGCTGCAAAGAAGACCAGAAAGATCCAAGGCGCTCATTCATTTGGGTCAGTTTTTCCCGCATTTTCATACCCTCCGCTATCAGACGGACATGCGTGCAATTTGCTGATATGCGTCAACTAGTTTATCGCGTATCTGAACCATCAGGCGAAGCGCAAGTTCAGCCTTCTCCACCGCGACAGAGACCTCAGATATATCCTCGACCTCTCCTAAAGCGAGACGATTTGTCAAATTGTCCGCTTCAACCTGCGCATCGTTGACCTTCATGACGCTCTCCTTCAACACATCCATGAATGGCGGAGCGCTTACCTCCTTATTGTGTTTGGACGCTGGCATCGCTTTCATTGACGGGTCAAAATCATCTGCCGGGGTAAGCGGTTTTACTCGCGCGTTGTCGATCATCCAATATCCTCCATTCGTTGTAAAAAATATAAAGTCCAATACCTGAACAGCTTAAGTATATCTTAATGCGGCATTTTGATACGCATATTTCGCGTATTTATGGAGATCCAATTTTTAAAACAAATATCTTCTTTTGAGTCCGCGTAAATCTGCCATAAATAGCTATTTTATTATTGTGGCTTCAAAGATTCGCATCAAAACTCAATGATTATGGTTGTACTCCAGTTTTTATCATATGTCAATGCAGACACCAGATCAAGATGACTTTAGTCCCTGTTTATAAATTATATGACCAACAAAATTCAGGCGCGATAAACAAGTTCCATCACTGTGTTTATATGATTTTTCCTCATATTTACTCATTTATGCGGGAGCTCAGAAATTATTTTTCAAAATTTTAGCTTGCGCTACGCTTCTTGATTATGCTATGATATTATCCGTTTTTAGAGAAGGAGGTGAACGTGGTGCCCAATAAAAAATCTGCGGCGAAACGCGTACTGATCGCTGAGAAAAATAGACTCTACAACCGCTACTGGAAGACGCGCTGCAAAACGGCCGCTAAAAATTTCCTGGCCGCGCTTGCCGGAAACGATCCGGAGTTGACAGAACGTCGGCTCAAGGAAGCCCAGAGCGCTCTGGATAAAGCTGTCACAAAGGGAGTAATTCATCGCAACACAGCCTCACGCAGAAAGTCCAATATGGCTCTGAAAGCCACAGCTCTGCTGAAATCCGAATAACCTGAGCTGTTTATAATCGCACCTCGATCTGCGACGCGAGCCAAAGGCTTCACGTCGCTTTTTTTGTGCGCGCGCAACTTTTTTCGATGTCGCTCATAAGGTCTATTATCAAAATAGCAAGATCTCTCCAGGATGCCCCCAAACCGCTCTTCTCGTTTGCGTTTATTCTAATCAGCCCAACAACGAAATCAAGCAACTTCGACTTTCCATAAATACGCGCGGCATTCTCCGCCAGACGCGCGGCATAGTCGCGAACTCCAAGCGCTCGAGCGAACGCGACCGCCTCGTGTGGGTATGCCGCCATGTAGAACGCTATCCGGATTCTGTTGTGGAGAGCCGAGACCAGCGGGAGCAGTTCTCCGCTACCGCTCATTTCATTGAGGCTGATGAGGCTTTCGATAAATTTGCCTGTACATATTCCATCGAGCAGCTTCAACAAACTGCGGCTGCCGTCCGAAAGACAATATGCCTCGACATCTGACAGAGACACGCTTTTTTTTCCGCGCAGCTCACAAATTAAAGCGAGTTTCCCCGCCTCGCTTTCAAGCTCCCCAATGTCATCGTATAGTTCCTTGAGCAGTGACACCACATCACGGCTCATCGAGATAGCGTGTTCCTTTGCGATGGTGCAGACGATGTCGTCACGCTCCCTTGACCACGGAGATGGGGTGGACGCCTTGGATATCGCGCAAAGGGGCAGAAATTCCTTTGGGATAATAGATTGGGCGTCCGATTTATTGGACACCAGCAGAATATGAACTCTGGACTCCGCCGACTCCAGCATAGGAGCGAGGCGAGGCGGCATGACGCCCATCCGCTCGGCCTCCTCCACCACTACAACGCTCTTGTCATCGAACAAACCAGGACTGCGGTTCTCAGTAAGGAGCGCGGCCCAATCTCCGCACTCCTCGCGGCGAACATCCACATACCCCGAGGACGCCAGCGCCTCCAGAGTGGACGTTATAAGCCGCCTTTGCGGCGCGCCTGACGCCAAGAGCAAATGAATATGAGGCATAGCGGTTCTATTTTTTTACCACTATATTGACGAGTTTGTCTGGAACCGAGATGACCTTGACTATCTCCACGCCATCTAATCTGGCCCTGGTCTCATCTCTGGCCAGCACCCGCCTGGACAGCTCATCCTGGCTCAGGCCCGGCTCCATCTCAAACTGCTCCCTCAGCTTGCCATTTATCTGCAGCACCACTGTGACGCGGTCCACCTTGAGGGCGTTCTCGTCGACGGACGGCCACTTGGAGGCGGCAAGCCACTCTCCATTGCCTATCGACTCCCACAGCTCCTCACACACGTGAGGACAGAACGGATATAGACAGAGCAATAAAGATTCCACGCCCTCACGGCATAGAGCTCTGTCAGTATCGTCCTTTGGCTTGAAGGCCATAAGACCGTTGCAAAGCTCCATCAGACGCGCCACTGCCGTGTTGAACTGACGCTCGTCTCTTATATCTTTGGTCACCCTATCGATAGTAGAGTGTATCAGGCGTTTGAGCTCCCTCTTAGAGTCGTCCGCAAGTTCCGACATGGGGACACGATCTCTGGGTGAAGCGAGCAGCATCGAGAGATTCTCCTCCACAAGGCGGTAGACCCTGCCCAGGAATCGACTTGCTCCCTCGACCCCCTTGTCGGACCAATCAAGGCTCTTCTCCGGCGGGGATGCAAAGAGTATGAAGAGGCGCGCCGTGTCCGCTCCGTATTTTTTTATTATTTCGTCCGGATCTACGACGTTTCCAAGCGACTTCGACATCTTTGCCCCGTCCTTTATGACCATCCCCTGCGTCAGAAGACCTGTAAAGGGCTCGCGAATATCCGGAGGGATGAGACCCAGGTCGGAGATAACTTTCGTGAAGAAGCGGGCATATATAAGATGAAGGCACGCGTGCTCTATACCGCCTATGTACAAATCCACCGGCATCCAGTATTTCGCGTCGTCGGGCCTGAACGGCATATTATCCGAACCCGGAGACAGATAGCGGAAGAAGTACCATGACGAGCAGAAAAAAGTGTCCATAGTATCCGTCTCCCTGCGGGCAGGGCCTCCGCACTTCGGACAGGTCGTGTTGATCCAGTCGGGACAGTCCAACAGCGCGTTTCCTCCATTTTCAGGAATCGCCGCGTCAAGCGGAAGTTCCACTGGCAGCTGTTCCTCCGGGATCGGGATAATACCGCAGTGATCACAGTAGACAACAGGTATGGGAGTCCCCCAGTATCTCTGTCTCGATATGAGCCAATCGCGAAGGCGATACTGAGTCTCCCGTACGCCCAAACCTCTCTTCTCGAACCATTCGCCGATCTTCTCTATCGCGACCGGGGTGGGCAGCCCATCGAACTCCCCCGAGTTGCAGGCTATACCGTCGGCGTCCGCAGCCTCGGTCATGCGGTCCGGGTCGGGAATTGGCTCCCCCTCCCCGCGCACAACGGGAATTATCCCCAGGCCGTATTTTTTTACAAAGTCGAAGTCGCGCTGGTCGTGTGCCGGGACCCCCATGATGGCGCCCGTTCCATAGTCCATCAGTATGTAGTCCGCCACCCATATTGGAACGAGCATGCCGTTTACCGGGTTTCTTGCCTTGAATCCTGTGTCGAGACCCATCTTGTCGCCTCCGACGGCAGTGCGCTCTATGGCGCTGCGATTCGACATCCTTCCGGCAAAGTCAAGTATCTCGTCCCTCTTCTGCGGCGATGAACGGTCAGCCAGCACGCCTACGATAGGATGTTCGGCCGCTATTGCTACAAAAGTTATGCCGAAGATCGTATCTATTCTGGTTGTGAACGCCTCTATCGAGAGATCCGCGCCGACAACATCTATATTGAAACGAACGCCCTCAGATCTCCCTATCCAGTTTCTCTGCATGGTAAGAACCCGTTCCGGCCAGCCGCTAAGATTGTCTATACAATCCAGCAGCTCACGCGCGTAATCAGTTATCCTGAGGAACCATTGATCCAGGCCCTTCTTAACGACCGGAGTGTCGCACCTCCAACATACCCCGTCTCCGATGACCTGTTCGTTGGCAAGAACTGTTCCGCACGTCTCGCACCAGTTTACTGGGGCGTGCTTGCGATACGCCAGGCCTTTTTTTAACATCTGGAGGAAGAACCACTGGTTCCATCTGTAATAATCAGGCAGACAGGTCTTGACAATACGGCGCCAGTCATAGCTGCAGCCCATGGACTTGAGCTGTTCGATCATATGGTCTATGTTCTGCATAGTCCATTTTGCGGGATGAGTCTTCATCTTTATAGCTGCGTTCTCGGCCGGCATTCCAAACGAGTCGAAACCCATAGGATACATCACATTGTAGCCGTTCATGCGAAGAAAACGGGCCGTCAGATCACCGATCGAATAATTGCGCAGATGCCCCATGTGAAGCGCTCCGCTTGGATATGGGAACATCTCGAGGCAGTAAAACTTGGGCTTCGTATCGTCGTTTTCAACGTGAAACGAGCCTGCCTCCGCCCATTTTTTTTGCCACTTCGGCTCGATGGCGCCGAACTCATATGCCATGATTCATATCGCCTCCGTAATAATCTTTCGTGAAACAGTGAACAATTATAAAGCACGTGACACGCACATGACAATAGTGCTAAATTCCCAGGACATATACGGATAATAAGTGGTAAAATATTATTTATGGTAAGTATAACATTTTATAATCTTATAAATACTAGAGGTGAGCCAAATGAAAGAGATAAAGATGTTCATGATGGATACATGTCCACACTGCAAAAGAGCTCTTGAACTAATGGAAGAGATTTTCATTGAACATCCGGAGTACCGCGACATACCACTCAAAAAGATCGATGAAAATATTGAGCCGGATTACGCGTATCAGTTCGATTACTATTACGTGCCTACATTTTACGTCGAAGAAGCGAAGATACACGAGGGCATCCCGTCGAAGGACGATATAAAGCGTGTTTTTATGGAGGCCTCCGCATAATCCGCTCACGCAAAAATAGTGTCGTTATGTCCAAACTCCATCCGCAAACTTTTGGACAGGTTTGGCGACTTCATCTTGGGGAACCGCTGGTTTGATAACCTTTGATTATTAAATCGGTGGTTCCCTGCTCTTAGCCCAATCATTAACTATCGTTAGAAGTTCAATCAGTATCGACAAAGAACTAAATTTTGATTTTAACTATAATATTACAGGGGGATCAGCATGGATGTTTTATGGTTAGGAGAAATTGTTATTTTTGCGCTTCTCATCGCCAGCATCATCATGATATCCAACCTCAGCATCAAAATAACCGCTATCAGGTACATGCTGAATGATCTGCAATGGCTCATCACCAAAAAACAGAGCGAGGCGCCTCCGCAGATTGACAGTGCCGCTTTAGAGAGCAAGCCCGACTCCGAACCTGCGGGCACGCCGCTGGAGGTTCCGCGTCAAGCGCATACGGAGGCGCCTGCAGGCGAATCGATAAATCCGGCAGAGCAGGCGTATGAGGCTCAAGACGCGGATGAAACGCCCCTAGCTGAATTCATGAGCGCGGCAGATCATCCGGAAGGTATGGATAATGAGACTTTACAGACTGCAGTTCCCGCGCACGAACCCTCACCGGACAAATTATTTCCTCCATCGGCTGGGAGAGCTGCCCCGAGGCAGAATGCCAACACCACTATGCCCCTGTTAAGAACGCATATAAAAAGATTGACGTCGTGGCTCTTTACTGAGGGGAATATATGGGTGACCGTGGGGGTCTTGCTGTTCATGGCCGGCTTTGGACTCCTTTTCAACTATGTCCACCGCAAGGGATGGATACCGCTCGAAATTCGGCTCTCCGGCGCAGGGGTGATCGGCGTCGCTATGGCGGCGTTCGGCTGGAAGATGCGCAACATCAGGCGAACTTACTCCCTGATCCTCCAGGGCGGCGGGATCGGCGTGCTGTACATAGTGCTGCTGGCCGGGGTCAAGCTGGGACCAGTCATCCCGGTTGGATGGTCGATATTCGGGATGTTTTTCCTATCCACATTCACCGCGGTTCTCGCAATGTATCAGGATTTCGAACCATTGGCCCTGTTCGCTCTCCTTGGCGGCTACGCCGCGCCCATACTGGTGAGTTCAGGAAGTTCGAACTTCGTGGCGCTGTTCTCCATCTACTCGCTTCTCAACCTGGAGGTGTTCGTCATTTCCCTCGGGCGCGACTGGAGAAAGACGCGGTGGAGCGGAATGGCTGTGTCAGTAGCTGTAGGAACCATCTGGGGTATCCTGCGCTGGAGGGATGAATACTTCGCTTCGGTCGAGCCGTTTCTGATACTGTTTTTTATAAACTACAGCGCGGTCTCCTTCATCCCATTATTCCGCTGCCGACTGGCAAAGTTCTTCCGCGAAGCCGGCGCCGGAGAGTTTGCCCGCGTCGACACGCCGATGATCATGACACTGCCCTTTATATTCCTCTTCCTCCAAATGGCCGCTGCAAGCCACACGAAATATGGCGTGGCTGTGACGTGCCTCTCGCTTGGTGCATGGTACATAGCGCTCGCGTCCTACTCGATGAGGAGCGCAAAAACAGAATCCATCGGAATAAAGCCGAAAATATTCCTTGTTTACTGCATACTATTCTCGAACATGGCCGTCCCATTCATCTTCCGGCAGGCGCTCTCGAGCTGCGTGTGGGCCATAGAGGGGACACTGCTCACGGCATACGCGGCAAAATACAAGAACTCCAGGGCAATGAACTGCGGCATTACGCTTCACATATTCGCGTTCTTACTGTATAACCTGGCGCCATATCTGCACTTGCCCTATCATCTGTACGGAGGGGATCTCTCGTATATAGGTCTGTTCCGCTGGAGGACTGACAATCCCAACTTCCTGCTGACCTCCTTGATCTTCGCAGCGAGCGCGTTCGCCACAAGCTACTTCATAAATGTTCTGAGCCGGAACGAGATGGAGGAGAGATATTTTTCGTTCAGCCATACTGACGCATGCTGGGGGCTTTCATGGGCGTTATCGGCGTACGGTACATGGTGGTGGACAATGTCGGCCATCCATGCCGGCGAGTTCACGTTTAAGGATACTGCGATAACCCCGTTCATCATAATGTGCGTCGGCGCTGCTGTTGCTTATGAGGTAGGAGCGCGTACTGACTGGCGTCAGATCCGTTTTGCGGCCGTCCCGCCCTTTGGGATGATGCTGCCATCAATTTTTATGAGAGGCGCCGACAAAAACATATTACTGGACTGGATTGCCATGACGCCAATGGCCGTGCGTGTTTTCATCGCATACCGCAACGAGGGGACGAGCCGAACGAGACATGTCTCCTGGTGTCTTGCCACGCTCTCCGTGATATCCTTCACATCGTTGGCCTGGTCGGCATTGTCGCAAAGGTGGTTCGGATACGACACGAGATTCGACATGGACGACATGAGGTATCTTGCCGGGTATCTCCCGATATTCGCGTCCGCCCTGCTGCTCCTGCACCCCAGGTTTAAGGCAATAGCGCAAATGAGAAAATACAGAGTGTCCACACTGATCGCCATCACCATTCTTATGGCAATCAGGCTCGGCAGTTTTATTATATCCACATGGGAGGATGGGGACGGATTATTCTCGGTCTATATACCGCTCATAAACCCTCTGGAGCTGTGGCAAATACTCTATCTGACTACGGCTGGACTGATTCTTTACGAGATAAAACAGGGCCAAATTCGGCGTATCGGACTTTACATCGCTCTGCCCGCAGTGGTTTTTTTGTGGCTGAACAGCGTGGCGGCCCGCGCCGCGTGGCAGTACTTCGGCGAGATGGTGAGATTTGGCCATATGGCTAAGACGCCGCACTTCCAGGCGATAATTGCCATACTCTGGGGCATGACCTCGCTGGCGCTTATATATTTCGGGAAAAAATACGCGAACAGGTACCTCTGGTTCACAGGCGCCGCCCTTCTGACGCTCGACATCGTAAAACTCCTGCTGCTCGACTTGAGAAACAGCGCCACTGTTATCAGGATATTCGCATTTCTGCTGCTCGGAGGTTTTTTCCTGTTAATCGGCTGGATTGCGCCTCTGCCGCCGATAAAAAAGAGCGATTCGCCACCGCGCCTGAGTGAGAGGAGCTGACAAACTACCGATGAACGCATTGAACCGATATGCCCTGTTCACCATTTGTTTTTTTGTGTTTTTTTCTCGAATGCCCGCGTCAGGCGCCCTGAGCCGGTATAATGACGACGCTCCCGAGCCTTTCAGAATAGGAGATTTCAGCGTCAAATATGGACTCAGCGCTGACATCGAGGGAAGAATATACAGGCTGCGGCTGGATGAGAACATATTCCGCAGTTTAATGCAATCATACGAACGCGATCTGGCCATATTCAACTCATCCGGCGACGTTATTCCATTTACATTTCTGCCGTCTGATGTTTTCGAGGAATCTGAAGGAGACGGGGCTCAAAAAACAGAGAATATGGAGGAAATCGAGACGATATCCGTACCGCTCTTCTCGTTGCCTGAGCGTTCACAAAACCTCGCCGCCGGAAATGAGACCGTCATACACACCGGACCAGACGGCAGTATAATAGAAATACGCGGCGCGGGAAATCCCCGCTCACCTCAGGATACTGAGGGAGTCTTTCTGCTGGACTTAACTCGAATGCGCCGTGACGATGCCGCTGGATACAGGATAGAGCTCCCGCTCAGCGGAGAGTCCGACACCGTAGCGAGCGTGAATGTATACGCGTCCGACAGCCTTCGCAACTGGCAAAATCGCTCCTCATGGCGAAAGATAGCCATTGGCGAACCTTTTGTCTATCTCCGCAGCGGGATGACGAGCTTGAGTTCAGGGATCATAGAACTGACCGGGAATCTGGGAAACACCAACTATTTGATACTGGAAATAAATGGCCGGGGGGACGTAAAACCTGAACACGCGCTCCTCACGTTGATTAAAAAAACGGCGCCTCGAGTTACGCCGCTTGACAGCGCGGTCTTCGAGGGCATCTCTGACACAGACTCGTCCGTGATCTACGACACATCAGGAGTCTTCCCGACAGCAGAGGCCGACTTTATCTTAAAGACCCCTGGAATTTACGACGCTGCTATAAGCTCTCGCGGCACTCCGGAGGATGAGTGGCGACGCGTCGCAAATGCGCGAATATCTCTGATAACGCGTCCTGACGGCGAGAGCAGAAGCGGCCCAATCATAATTTCAGGGAGAAGTGAGCGATACTGGAGGCTCTCCGTGCGGGACGCGAGCATAATGGCTCCCCCTACCCTCAGGCTGTTCTGGAAACCGGTAGATGTCGTATTCATGGCTCAGGGCGCGCCTCCATACG